>JAJTIF010000156.1 GCA_021299675.1 Pseudomonadota bacterium
AAGAGAGGTTGTGATGAAGCTAGCTTTGATGATCGTGTTAGGAGTGGTGTGTGTCTTAGGATTGTTGGTGGCGCTCTTACCCTCTGAGCGCAGCTACACGAAAACGGAAGTGATCGGTGCGAACATAGAAAGAGTCTTCGCCGTGGTCACGAACCTTCAAGCACAAAACTGGCGCACCGATGCCCCACAGATCCGAATCCTGGACCAGACTGTGGGAGCCGAGGTGTGGATCGAAACGCCCAAGCATGGCCCAGAGATTAAGTTCCGCACGAAAGTCAAAACCGCGCCGAACCTCTTTGTGATCGAGATCATCGAGAACCCGCAGTTCGGAGGAACTTGGACGGGCAAGTTCGCGGCGACCGAAGATGGCAAAACACGCATCGAATTCACGGAGACTGTCGCGCTTAATGGCTTCGTCTCGAAGCTCTTCTCCTACGTCTTCTTCAACATCGAAAAAACTGTTGAGCAGTACGTAGCGGACCTTAAAGCGGAGGCGGAGAAGCCATGAAGAAATCGGCCAAGAAGGAGCTCCAGCCGAAGGTGAAGCTCCTCGAGGTGAACTTTGCGGACATGAAGATCGGTCAGACCATGGTGATCGGGACTCCCCAGCTGATACTCGAGCTGACGAGAAAAATTCCTGCCGGAGAGTGCTGGAGTATTAAAGATCTGCGCCAGGCGCTTGCTAAGAAGCTCAAGGCGGACGTCGCGTGTCCAGTCACCACAGCAATGTTTCTGCGCCGAGGGATCGAGGAGATCGTGGCCCAAGGAGTGGGAGAGGATACGCCGCCCTTCTGGCGAGCGGTGGAGGTCGGCTCCCCGCTCTTTAAGAAACTCAGCGCATCGGCGCAGGAAGTGATTTTAAAGCACCTTAAACGATGATGTGAGACAGTGTTGCTGCGACATGTCGAGTGGCAGAATTAAAAGATAGCGAATAAGACAGCACTCCAAATTGTTCTTTTTCAGTTCAACTGCTAACATGGCATTATTTTTTTGGAGCAATTTGTGAGTAAGTTGAAATTGAATCTGGCGCCTAGAAATGTCTCTACCACGCGACTTCTTCTGTTTTTTTCTTTTATCTTCTCAATAGTATTCTCCTCCATTGGTGCAGCTGGATCCTTTGGTTCACGCTTTCAAAGTTTTTTTGTTTGGATACCTACGACACTACTAGCCTTCATTTGTCTCATTCTCACTCATTCTCTTCTTAAACATAGGATCAAGCTCAATTTCTGGGTATTATCCTTTCTTGAGGGGGTCGTTGGGTCGCTGCTTTTTGCGCCCTTAGCTTTTTTCTTAGATGTTTATCTAGGAACAGATCCTGGCCCCTATCTTTCGGGCGTGGGTATTCTTGAAGAATTTGGTCATGTCTGCTTGCCTGTGACAGTTTGTTGGATTGTTGTTAAGTGTCCGCGATACTTTGGTTTAGTTTTACCCGTGAAAATTGATCCGGATTTTTCTTTCAATCAACACCTTTTGAATAAATCAGAACCTGAAATTGAAATCATTGGCACCTTTCTTGAGGTGATTCCAAAGGAATTGGGTAAGGACATTATTTATCTTAAAGCTGAGAAACAATATCTAATGGTAACAACCCCGCTTGGAAGTAAACTTGTCCATCATGGGCTTAATCAAGCAATACGATCTTTTTCAGATGACTATGGGGTTAAAATTCATCGCTCCCTATGGGTTGTTAAGATGCATATTTCTAGAATTGATAAAAAAAACCGTGTTGTGATCATGTCTAATGGTACGGAGTTGCCCATAAGTAGAAGACTGCTTAGTTCCATGAGTAACTAAGTTTACCTTTCGTTCAAAAAATCTTCCGTTTGTTCAAAGCTTCTGTGAATTTAAGCTATTATCTGATACTTTTTTGAAAAACTCATTTCAAAGGAGTGTGTAATGAGGCTGCTTAGGTTCTGTTGTTTTACGTTTCTTATTGGTTTTTCTGTCCAGGCGTACGCTGAGCGTTGTGCGCCAGATATGCCTTCCTTATTAAATTTTGCTTGTAAAAAAGGAGTGGCTCTTCCAGTTGGTTTGGGAATTGAGCACGGCGGAAAAGCCGATGCTTCTAAAAATTATGAGACGGGTATCGAACCTGTTGCAATGCTCCATGCATCTACGCAGTCAACTCAGTTTTTTATCGAGGGTGTGGAGAACGGAGTTCGCTATTTTGCCTCAGATCGGTTCTTGTTTAGTGTGGCTGCCCGGTATGAGAAAGGGAGAAGTGAAAGTGACGATCCAAGCTTTCTTAAAGGACTCGGTAACATCCGGGACGAATGGATGGGGGTGGTTGAAGCAAGATTCTCCCTGATCGGTAACTATGATGTTTGGATTGGTGGGCGATCAATGGTAGGCGACAAAGATATTGGCCAGCTTCATATCGCTGTTGTGGGACTTGGAGTTCCTCGAGTTTCTAAAAATGTCGACCTAGAGCTTCTTCTTTGGTCTACGTGGGCAAGTTCGGCATTCTTGAATAGAGATTTTGGAGTTAATCAAACGCAAGCCCTAAGTTCTAGTTACGAGGAGTATTCAGCCAAAGGTGGACATCGAGCGCTTGGGGCGGGGATTTTTACGAGAATTGATCTAACGGAGAGATGGAAAATTTTGAGTGAGGTCAACTACGAAAGCTATAACTCCCGATTGAAAGGTAGTCCAATTGTGAAGAGTGGGAGAAACAATGAGTATGAAGCGAACGTGTCTCTTGTCTACGTGTTGTGAACATGCTGATGTCTCGACTTAAGAATTTGGAGTAAAACTGGGGCGTCGACTAAACCGTCGGCGCTTATTCAGGAATGATTGGCTTTCAGGACTTAGAAGAGTATCTTTGCCTGAGACCTTTCTCGATCGCGCTCTCTATCTGCCCCTCTGTACTACAGAGCTCCGGAGCGCGAATAATCCCATCGTCGATGAGCCTACTCTTGAGCTGCTGGGGTGGGGGGATGACGATGAGGAGATGTCCTTCGTGCCGCAGCTTGGATTGGAGCGACACGATTCCCCGTTTGATATTCTCCGCTAATTGCTTGAGCTGGGAGACATCGAGGATGACCACTTCTTCCCACTGCGTGTTTTCGTCGATCGATTGGAGAAACTCCGCGAGTTCCGTCTTCGTGAGTGAAGGTTCGACGGCGATGACCGTTGCACGGTACTTTTCAGAATACACCACTCGGATACTCATATTTCCTCCAGTGCCAGATAATTCACTTCGATCTGCAGCTCATCTTTCAAAAAAGAAGCAGCTATTATACCTCCAACTGATTTACTCAAACAGACTCAGGGAAGTCATATTACGTTTGAAACAGCGTTTTAAAATTCACGACGAATTTTCTTCTGGTTCCAGCTCCCTCGGTTATTGCTTTCTTATTGATGCCACTAAAAAAAGGCAAGGGAAGATAAGTTGTAAGTTTTTGGGAGAGTGCGGATCTTCAACAAAGGGGAGCGCGCCCATGCTCACCGAGTACATTCTCGGGGGCCTCCGGCGTCCTAGTTTCCCTGCAAGGTCCTCTTAACTGTAGGGTGCTGCTCTGGACTTCAAAATGTGGCCGAGATACTCTCTTCGTATGTCGACGAAACTTAAAGTAATCATTCTTGTGCAGTTGCTGGTGATCGGTGCTTTCGGCATCGACGCTTGGAAACGCTATGGAGGAAGTAAGATGAAGCGCGTGAACCCCGTCGGGTACTTTGAAATTCCCGTTAGCGATCTGGAGCGGGCCATGAGCTTCTATGGGCAGGTATTCGGCTATGACTTCGTGGTGGAAGAGATCCACGGAAATCGCATGGCGATGTTTCCTTTCTCCAAAGAGAGTTCCGGTGTCACCGGTGCTCTGGCGCAAGGAGAAATCTATCGGCCCTCGCTCGAGGGCTCGCTTGTCTACTTCTCGGTTGAAAGCATCGACGAGACCATCCGCAGAGCGGAGAAGGCCGGCGGTAGTACGCTCTTTCCTAAAACTCAGGCCGGCGAGTATGGGTTCGTGGCGGAGCTGAAAGACAGCGAAGGAAATCGCATCGGGTTGAGTGAAATCGAACAATCTAAGCCTTGAATGCCCAAGCTCTGAACCATCTCTAAGGCGCTCGGTGTTGCCTAAGGATGAATTCGAAAAGAAGAAGGAGCTACCCCGAAGACATTTTTAAAGCTATTCCGGAAGGCGGCCTCTGATTGAAATCCCACTTGAGCCTTCACGAGCTTAACCGGCACACCGGACTCGAGGAGATGCTTCGCTCGATCCATCCGGAGCCTGCAGAGGTACTCCGCTGGCCCCATTTTGAATTTAGCTTTAAACATGCGGAAGAAAGTCCGCTCGCTCATGTGAAAAAACGCAGCCATCTCTGAAACCCCAATCTTGCCTGACAGACGCATTTCAAGCCATTCAGAAAACTTGAGATAGATCTCTTCTCCTGCCGATTGAATCATGAGAGTTTCACTGAATTGCGACTGGTGGCCGGCTCGGTATGAAGGGACGACTAGCCTTTTTGCGATCTGAATCCTGAGCTCTCTGGATATGTCTGCTTCTATCATTGCCAATGCAAGGTCTATGCCCGCGGTGACCCCAGCAGAAGTCCAAAATCTCCCGTCTTGAGAAAAAATTCTATTACACTCTAGATTCACCGCGGGGAACATCTGTTTAAAGGGGAGCTCACCTTGCCAGTGCGTCGTAACTTTTTTTCCATCTAAGACTCCGGTGTTAGCAAGGATGAATGCTCCGGTACAAATAGAACATAACCTATCCGTTTTTCGAGCGAGTTGCTTGATCCATTTAGCCAAAGTCGTATCTGCTAATTGTGTGACTATTTGTTCTCCTTCACCGCCGACGATGATCAGAGTATCGAAATTTTTCTTCAGACTTTTGAGTGGTTTTGTGTCAATTGAAACGCCGCTGTTTGAATTGACCAAACCTCCTGATCTTGAAAGCACTTCAACTTTATATTGCTTGGTTTTGAGCAAGAGGTTTGCCTGTTGAAAGACCGAACTTGGACCTGCCAAATCCAGCAGTTCGAATTGATCAAAGACGACGAAATAGATATAATGGTTTTTCTTCATTGGCATAATTTAGTCGAATATTGTCATTTCTGTCATTCTCGAGTTGTGAGAAAATTGAAAAGATGTAAAGGGGGACTTGTGTCATATCTCGGAACAATAGATTGGGTTCATGAAAATCAAGGTCGCATGAAGTGGAAAGATAAAATGCGTACTCTACTTGACGCGGTATTGATCCAAGCCTCACATTCGTTGCGAACTTCCCCGCACTTAAAAGTGAGGATCTCCGATACAACGAAGATATCGATCCCAGATTCAGATATTTCTAAACATGCCGTGGCATTGTGTCGAGATACGGGTGAGGAATGGATTTTTTATCATAGCATGAGGGCCTATGTGTGGGCTCGATTGCTCACCGATTCATCACGTAAGTTTGACGATGAGGCCCTTTTTGTGGCCTTGATGCTTCATGATATGGGACTCGCCAAAAAGCATTCTTTACCCCCAGGTGAGCTAGGGTGCTTCACACAAGTGGGAGCTCAAATGGCCCATGAGGTGGGGCAACAACATCACTGGTCACAAGATAGAGTTAATCTTAGCGCGAATGCCATTTCTCTGCATTTGAACGTGATCGTTCACGATAGACATGGAATTGAGGCTCAAATGGTCCGGACGGGAACTGGCGCCGATGTGATTGGTTCCAGGATAGATGAATTACCAACCTCAGTCGTTGAGGATACTCTACGGGATTACCCTCGGGTCAATTTTAAAGGGAACCTGATGACGGCTTTTGAGGGGGAATTGATGCACAGGCCGTGCTGCCGAATTAGTTTTATGCAAAAATACTTAGGGTTTGGAAAACGGGTTCATCACTCGTGTTTTGCGGATTAAAGGAGGATTGATTGAAGGATTTCATCATCAAGGCCAGTCTTGTTATCTCGGGAGTCATTCATCTGCTTCCAATCGCTGGAGTCTTAGGAGTGAAG
>JAJTIF010000257.1 GCA_021299675.1 Pseudomonadota bacterium
ACTTCAGCGAAGCTTTTAGTGAGATCATCGCCTTCATCAAGAAACATAAGATCCAAACTCTTTTCCCCATCGAGATCCGCTTCGTCAAAGCCGACGACATTTGGCTCTCTCCCGCCTTTCATCGGGCCAGTGTCTACTTTGCCGTCCACACCTACCGCCATGAGGACCACCGCTTCTACTTCGAAGGTGTGCAGGAGATCTTTAAGCACTACCAAGGTCGTCCTCACTGGGGCAAGTGGCACTCGCTGAAGAACAAAGACTTCACGCGCCTCTACCCTCGCTTTGAAGATTTCAAAAAGCTGCGCGAATCGCTTGATCCCCAGGGTGTGTTATTGAATAGCTATCTAAAAGAAATTCTGGCTTCGTAGAGCGCGTCCATGACTTTATCAAAGTGACCGCCCTTGAAGACGGCTTTATGCTTCTTCACCCACTCTTCAATGTTCCAGCGGGTATTGCTCATGATCTCTTCGGTCAGGGCGTGAGCGACAATAAAGAGCGAAGGAAGTGCCGGAATTTGGTGCGCTCTCAAAGCCCGGGGAAACCCACTTCCATCGGGCATCTCTTTTTGCATCAAGAGCATCTGCTCCACATCCGGTGGCGCGCTGGAGTCTTCTCGTGCAATCCGGGCCGCTTCCTGGGGGGCGTACTTAAAGATATCCACTTCGGCGTGCGTGAGTTGATCCCGATGTTTTTCTAAATCGTCGCGGTTTGAGAGTTGAGCCAACCTCGGGCGCTGGAATAAAGCAGCGTCGTGCAGATAGGCAGCGTAAATAAACTTCTCCAGGCTCGCCTCACTGACCCAATTCAAAGCACGGCTTAGGAATATACAAACCACTATAAGGACCTCAATATGCTCCATCAAATAGTCACTCTCAGAGCGCGATACCTCAAGCTGGCGCAGGTATTTTGAAATGGCCGGCTTTTGCCTCATTTTGGTCATGGAGTTCTGAACCGCGCTCTCCAGGAGTTTTTGAAAATCTTCACCCAGTGAGGTATTGATCAACTCCCGAGCGATTCTTTGGCGTTTCACTCCCCCACCAGTGAGGGCATCAAGACTGGCGTGAGTGAAGGGGTTGATCATACGCACGCCTAAGCGCCACACCAGTCCCTGAGCGAGCTCAGCTTTGGTTTGCACGCGCTGGCGCCAGACAATGTAGGCGGAGTGCGAGCGGGAGAGATTAATGTTATCCAGGGCCGTGACGTCGAGAAATTTTTGTTCTTTAAAAAATTGATCATTATCGCCGCTGGTGAACATGCCAAAGCCATTCATGGTGATGTCTTTGATCGCCAGTTTCATGGTGGGTAAAAGCTCCGGCAGCAGGTGCGGGACATGGGGCTTAAGTGTAATGAAGTGTTCATTGAGTTTAAACTGTACCCGCTCTTGCTCACGAAACTCGCGCCAGTGAACCTCAGTGGGAATCTTGAGACTAATAGTGCCAGGTTGAGCACTGAGGATCTCACCCTTGAACACTGATTCTCGAAAAGGCAGCTTCACGTAAGCTGGGCGCGATGGATCCAAGAGCTCTTGGCTGGCGCCATGACTGACTTTAATTTGTCGCTTTTGCAAATTGAGATCGAAGGCCGTGATGTCATGAACCACACGGTGAGAATCATAGGTCTGCCACAGAATCGGCCTCTGATTCTCATAACTCTTGAGCATCAATTGCAGGATCTCTTGCCCTGACGTGGAGATGCGATAGCTGCCGATGACCTGTGGAATATCCATCGCCTTATAATAGCAGTGACCAAACGCATCCCACTAAATAATTTTCTATGATAATTTTTTTGGCAAAAAAAAAGCGCCCTGCACAGGCGCTTCTTTGGCTCTAAAGGAGAGAACTTGAATTCCGTCTCAAGAGCAATCTTCCGTGATATTCAACCTCAGAACTTACTTCTATTCTAAAGAAATCTTTGGTCTCAAGGAAAGAACTCTTTTTCTGACAAATGCCTTCAGCGCCCCGATCAAAATCCCCTAAGGATTGAGAATTAAAAAAGGGAGCCCCAAGACTCCCTTTTTCGTGTTTCTAACAATTACTAACCTTACAAAAAATTAGCCCTTTTGATGCTCTTTGAGGGCCTCAGCACGCAGATCTTTTCTCAAAATCTTGCCCACATTGGTCTTAGGGAGCTCAGTTCTAAACTCTACCAGACGTGGCACCTTATAGGAGGTCATGTTTTTACGGCAGTACTCAATCAGCTCTTCTTTGGTCAGTGAATCGTCTCTTTTGACCACATAGATCTTAATGGCTTCGCCCGACTTCTCATCCGGAATACCCACCGCCGCACACTCCAAAACCTTCGCGTTTTGGCAGATCACATCTTCCAATTCATTCGGGTAAACGTTGAAGCCTGAAACGAGGATCATGTCCTTTTTCCGGTCCACAATCTTCACGTATCCTTCAGGTGTCATATAACCCAAATCACCTGTGCGAAAGAAATGATCGGTGGTCATGACCTTCTCTGTTTCATCCGGGCGCATCCAGTAGCCCTTCATCACCTGAGGACCACGGATACACAACTCTCCGACTTCACCGATCGGCACCGTCTTGGCGTCGTCGTCTTTAATCTCCACTTCTGTGGATGGAATCGGAAGCCCAATAAAGCCGTTGTAGTCTTTGAGAGTCATAGGGTTGATACAGGCAGCTGGACTGGTTTCAGTCAGACCGTAAGCTTCAATCAGAGGGCGCCCGGTGACTTCACGCCAGCGATCGGCCACGGCTTTTTGAACTGCCATCCCACCGCCGAGTGCGACTTTAAGACCTGAGAAATCGAGGTTTCTGAAATCAGCGTTATTCAACAGACCATTGAAGAGTGTGTTCACTCCTGTGATCGCTGTGAACTTCCACTTCTTCATCTCTTTAACGAACCCAGGAATGTCGCGCGGGTTGGTGATGAGAATGTTCAAGGCGCCCACGCTACAAAACACGAAGCAGTTCGCGGTGAGAGAGAAGATGTGGTAGAGAGGCAGTGGAGTGATGAGGATCTCCTGGCCGTCAGCAATGTAGTTTTTAATCCATGCCCGTGCCTGGAGCATGTTGGCGACGATGTTTCCTTGGGTGAGGATCGCGCCCTTGGCGACACCGGTTGTACCGCCGGTGTACTGCAAGAAAGCAATGTCATCGTGGACCATGTCGGGTTTTTTATATTTCGTCGGATCCCCAGAAGCCAAGATTGATTTGAAATCAATGGTCTTTTCCAGATTAAAGGCCGGCACCATCTTCTTCACGTTCTTGATCACAAAGTTCACCAGCAAGTTCTTCGGGAAGTTCAGCATATCCCCGATCTGGGTCAGGATGATGTGCTTGACCGGAGTGTTCTTAAGTACTTTTTCGAGAGTGTGCGCCGAGTTGGCAAAAATCACAATCGCCTGAGCCCCAGAGTCTTTCATTTGGTGCTCGAGCTCGCGGGGTGTGTAGAGCGGGTTGACGTTCACAACCACCAGTCCTGCACGGAGTGCGCCGAAGAGAGCGATCGGGTACTGAAGAATGTTGGGCATCATGATCGCGATACGATCGCCTTTCTTGAGGCCCAGGTCATTTTGCAGGTAACTGGCGAAGCGGCGAGAGAGCACATCAATTTGGCCGAAAGTCAGAGTGGTGCCCATGTTATGGAAGGCCGGACGATGAGCAAATTTTGTGAAGCCGTACTCCAAGATTTCTGTGATGTTTTTGAATTCATTCACATCAATCGTGTGAGGGACACCAGGATCGTAATTTTTAAACCAAACCTTAGACATGCTTACTCCATTTGATTGTGAATTTTCTGGATAACTAAATCGACTGTTTTATAAAGATCATTGGATGCTGCTTTCGCAAAATACTCTTTGTGGCCGGCGTGAACCTTGACCTCGGAGCACTGATCGATCCCGTCCACCCAGCACACCCAGTTGACGGTGGAATCAATGCCAAACCATTTGCTCATTTTTTGAGATTTCTCACGAATCAGCGTGTCGAGGGCCGGTGTGTGCTCCATATGACGAAAGGTTATCTGAATGTTCACGATTCACCTCATTTTTGTCTAAGTGATTAACTAACTTATTTTAAGCGGCCGAACTCAATGACGGAGAGTATAATCGTCACCAGGAGCCTGGAAAATGAAGAAAACCCTTCTTGATAAAACTCATCAAGCATACCACCTCACCCGTACCCTCTCCTATGTGGGAGAGTATAAACTGGTGCAGAATTTCACCAAACTCTTCTCCCCTTGGGTTCAGGTCCCAGACGTCCCCCAAGGCCAGCGTGATAAGCGGGAAATGATCCTGCGGGACATAAAAGCCATGTACGAGGAGGACGCCACACTTTTCTCTGAAGGGATCCTCCCCTATTCCGTTTTAAGGCCGGAATCCCCTCTTAAACACCTGCAGCGCTTGCCTAAAATCCTGCTGGCTTCAGTCAGAATGGGGCGGCAGAGAAAACTCAACATCACCAAGCCCCAACAGAGCGATGAGGCATTACCTGACTATTTCAAGCGCAACTTCCACTGGCAGATTGATGGCTATCTCACCCGAGAGTCGGCGGAGCTGTATAACCACCAGGTGGAAATTCTCTTCACCGGTACCGCCCAAGCCATGCGCCGCCTGGTGATCAAACCCCTCTTTGAGACGATCAAAGATAAAAAACCTGAAGAAGTGAATGTGTTAGAAGTGGCCGCGGGCACGGGTGAGATCTCCGAAACAGTCAGCATGGCCTTTCCCAAAATCAACTACACGGTGAGTGACCTGTCACGGGCCTATCTGGAAGGAGCACAGGAGCGACTCAAAAATAAAAAAGCTAATTTCATCCAAGCGGCTGCTGAGGATCTGCCCTTCAAGGATCAGTCCCAGGATGTGGTGTTTTCTGTGTTTCTTTTCCACGAGATCCCAAGCTCCGTGCGGAAGAAAGCTATCCAAGAAGCTTTTCGGGTGCTCAAACCTCAGGGCCGCTTGATCATCGTAGATTCGATTCAAAAACCTGATGTGCCTAATTATGAGTGGGCGCTCTACCGCTTCCCCATCGACTATCACGAGCCCTTCTACAAGGGCTACACCGAGTGGGACATGGTACAAACACTTAAAGAGGTGGGTTTTGGCGAGCCCCAAAGCTCAAGGGCCTTTCTCACGAAATGTGTGTGGGTGGATAAACCCTAAGAGTTAGGCAGCCTGAGCGCAAACCTGACCGAGGCGGGCAGGATGTCGCCAGGGAGCTCTAGAAAGTCCTGGTTCACGGCGAAGGCGAAGTTGGCGTAGTAGAAAAAATAATTGATGAAAAGCCCGCTCGCCTTGAACTCATCTTCCAGCAGAAGACTATCTGTGATCTTTCTGAGAGGAATCCAGTCACTGAACTTCTGCCACAGGATGCCCT
>JAJTIF010000007.1 GCA_021299675.1 Pseudomonadota bacterium
CGTCCTGCTTCTTAGGAGGCTCCGCCGATGCCTGTGCTGCCTTCTCTTCAATTTCTGATTTCTTTCTCACCACCACAGCAGGCTTCTTGTCCACGGGCCCCACCGAGATAGGTTTTTTCTCATGGGCCGAGATGTCGATGGTAACGTCGCCAGTGATTTTAAGCTGACAAGAGAGACGCTCTTTGGTGATGTGAAACACGTTTCCGAGCAGGCGAAGTTCCTCGAAGCCCGGTGGGTTCAAGTGATCCTCCCCGCTTTTCACGATGATCACGCAGTCGCCGCAGGAGGCACAGCCCCCACAGCTGGATTTGATTTTTTTTCCAGATTTCTTGAGCTGAGCAAAGAGGTTTTCCTCTCCGCTGACCTCAAGCACTTCGCCCGAAGGCCAGAGTGTAAGTTTATGTGTCATGGCTACACTACTTTTTTAATTTGCTTTTCTAGAGCCTCGAGGACTTTACCCTTGAGGGGCTTGAGCAAGAACCCAAGGTCGAGCCTCACCTGAGCCTCTGATTCAGTGAATGTGATTTTGGCTTCAAAGCCTGTGCCCTTAGCCGAGATGGTGTGAGTGCTGTCGTCTTGTCTCACGTCAGCTTTAACGCCAAACTTATCCATCGTCTGCGGCACCACGAGTTTAGCAGCCTCATAGGCTTGTTTTTGTGATTTACCAAGATAAGGAACTTTAAGATCCATTAACGTACTCCTGTTGATCCAAAACCACCGCTTCCGCGGGCGGTCTCAGAGAGTGTTTCAGCCATTTCAAAACGGGCCTGCCAGACCGGTGCGATCACCAGCTGTGCCACCCGAAGTCCGTGCTCGATGACATAGGGGTCTGACCCGAAATTTCCTAAGATAATTTGCACTTCTCCACGATAGTCAGCATCAATCGTTCCAGGAGAATTTACTACCAGCAGAGATGTCTTCAAGGATAGACCCGAGCGAGGCCGCACCTGGACTTCAAAGCCTGGGGGGATCTCGAAGCTCAGACCAGTAGGAATTAGCAAACGCTGGCCAGGAGCGATGACGAGGGATTTTTTATCCAGCAGACTGGCGCGCACATCGGCGCCAGCAGCAAGAGTTGTAGCGTAGAAAGGAAGCTCAAAGCTTGGATCAAAGTGCGCCAGTTTGCGCACCTTGATCGCGATCGACTCGCCCATGAATTACTTCTTCTTGAGTGGAGCAACTGCTTTAATCGAGAGTCTGATTTTGCCGAAACGGTCAACCTCAAGCACTCGCACTTTTACTTCATCACCTTCAGCGATGTACTCGTTGACGTCTTGGATACGCTCATCGGCGATCTCAGATACGTGCACAAGTCCAGATATGCCTTGAGCGATGTCAACGAATGCGCCGTACTCTTTCACGGTCACAACTTTACCTGTGTAGTCCGTGCCAGGCTTTGGACCGGTCAACTGAAGCTCGATGAGGGCCACGACTTCGTCGAGGACTTTCACATCAGAGCCAAGCACCTTCACTGTTCCATCTTCTTCCACTTCAATAGAAACGTTGTTTCCTTCTTGAATGGCTTTGATGTTCTTTCCACCAGGACCGATGAGGGCGCCGATCTTATCAGGAGCAATCTTGGTCATCTTGATTTGAGGAACACCTTGCTTGAAGCTTGGGCGCTCTTTAGAAATCGTCTTCGCCATCTCACCTAGGATATGGATACGGGCATCTTTGGCTTGTGCCATCGCCTGCTTCATGATCTCAGAGGTGATCCCGGTGATCTTGATGTCCATCTGGATCGCCGTGATACCTTCGTTGGTTCCAGCGACTTTAAAGTCCATATCACCCAAGTGGTCTTCGTCACCGAGGATGTCGGTGAGGATTTTGAAGTTTGAGCCTTCTTTGATCAAGCCCATCGCGACTCCGGCAACCGGAGCCTTAAGTGGAACACCCGCGTCCATGAGTGCCATAGAGCCGGAACAAACAGAACCCATAGAAGAAGAGCCGTTTGATTCGAGGACTTCACACGCCACACGTACGGTGTAGGGGAATTTCGTAAGATCCGGCATTACTTTTTTAATCGCACGCTCTGCGAGGTTTCCGTGACCGATTTCACGGCGACCTACACCGCGGTAGCCTTTCGCCTCACCAACCGAGAACGGGGCCATGGTGTAGTGGAGGTAGAATTTATCGTAAGAGATGCCAGTGATACCATCTTTCATCTGCTCGCCATCTTTACCACCGATGGTTACGGCCGCAAGGACCTGAGTTTCACCGCGAGTGAACAGAGATGATCCGTGGACGTTAGCGAGAACACTTGTCTCGGTCTCAATGCCGCGCACTTGCGTGAGAGAGCGACCAGCGATACGAGCGCCTTTCTCAAGAATATCATTTCTCATGAGCTTGTAGAGGATTTCGTCTGAAACCTTAGCGCCCAATTTGCCAAATTCAGCATCAGCATCAAGGCCATACTTCGCGGGATCAGCTTTGAAGGCAGCCTTGAGTGTTTGACCGAACTGATATGTCGCGCGCTGACGGTCTTTCTTGACCAGTACGTTCAGCACACCACGAGCAGCAGCGGTGAAATCCTTCAGCGCTTGCTCCATCAGTTTTGTGTTTGGAGCCGAAGACTCGAAGGCACGCTTCTTAGCACCCACTTCTTTGACCATGCTATCGAGCATGCCGCAGAATTTTTTAATCTCATTGTGACCGTACTCAAGGGCACCGAGCATCGCTGCTTCAGAGACCTGGTTCGCCTCACCTTCCACCATCATGATGGCATCTTTTGTCGCTGCCATGAGAACTTCCATCTCACTGGTCTTGAACTCTTCGTGGGTTGGATTCAAGACATACTTGCCTTCGACCATACCGACTTTACAGAAGCCCAAGGGACCATTGAAAGGCACATCAGAGATGGCCAAACAGGCAGCAGCACCAAGGCCTGTGAGAATTTCAGGATCACCCTTGTCCGAGTAACTCAACACCTGAGCGGTGAGGATGGTTTCGAACATGAAGCCTTCAGGGAAAAGCGGACGAAGGGGACGGTCGATCAGACGCATGGTCAAGATCTCGCCGTTTGACGGACGAGATTCGCGCTTCATGAAGCCGCCGAGGAACTTACCAGCGGCGTAGAATTTTTCTTTGTAATCGACGAGGAGTGGGAAGAAATCTTGTCCGTCTTTGACTTCTAGAGCACACACCAAAGTCACGAGGACCTGTGTGCCTTCGCAGGAGACCATGACAGCAGAGTCGGATTGCTTGGCGTAACGGCCAGTTTCAATCGTGACGTCTTTGCCTCCGAAATTAATAGTAAAAGTTTTTTTGTTATTGATCATACATACCTCTAAACGAAAGGAACCCCTCTGATGCAGAGGAGTTTAAAATATAGGAATTAGTGAAGTGATTGTTGAGTGCGATGGTTGCGAGAGATAAATCAGAAATCCAACGACAAATCGGTGAACCCCTCATATATCCCCTGAACCGAGTCTCCACTTCTAACATCACTTAACCAGCATCATCCCAAACTAAATTTAAAATCAAAAAAAAAGGGGCCTTGCGACCCCTTTAAATTGTTACTTACGAATTCCAAGTTGTCCAATAAGGTTCTGGTAATCCGCGGGATTTTTCTTCGCGTAGTACTTCAAAAGTGAGCGACGAAGACCAATCATCTTCATCAAACCTCTTTTGCCAGAGTGATCTTTTGAGTGCGTCTCGAAGTGAGGAGCAAGCTCATTGATTCTTTCAGTCAAAACGGCAATCTGAACGCCTGTTGAGCCTGAATCTTTTGCTGTTTTGCCGAACTTCTTTGTGAGTTCAGCGTTCTTTGCTGCTGTGGCCATGGTGTCTCCTGACTTCCAGACGGATCCGGAAAAAAGGACAAGCGAGTAAGTTCGCCGGTCATAATATTGATGGGTTAGGTTTTAACGGAGATACTCAGACATGTAAACTTTTAATTGTGAAATTAAGCGCTCCTCAATCTGTCGGATACGTTCCCGGGAAACCCCATAATCGTTGGCAATATCCTGGAGGCTGGCCGGAATCTCTGAGAGCAGACGCTTTTTAAAGATCTCCTGGTCCCGGGGCTTGAGGTCTTTGATAAAATCGGCCAGGTGCTCTTGCAGGATTTCAAGTGATTGAGCTCCTTCTAAAAACTCTTCTGGCGATGCAGCATCAGATTTCAAAAGATCACCTAGAACGCTGCTTCCCAGGCCACTACTCCCCTCGACTGGTGTATCTAATGACACCTCGTGTCCATGGCCTGAGAGGCGCAGATCCATCTCTTCCACCGACTTCTCCGACACCCCTAGATTTTCACTTAAAAGCTTCACGCCCGGCTCGATCCCGAGGGCCAAGAGGCGCTCTTTTTCTTTCATGAGATTGTAGAAGAGGCGCTTTTGTTCGGTGGTGGTGCCGATTTTTATCAGGCGAAAGTTATCCAGAATGTACTTCAGAATGTAGGAGCGGATCCACCAGCTGGCATAATATGAGAGCTTCGCTCCCTTGGAAGGATCGTACTTTGAAACGGCCTTCATCAAACCGATGTTCCCCTCTTGAATCAGGTCCATGAGATTTTGCCAGGCATGCTTGTACTCCATGGCAATCTTCACC
>JAJTIF010000143.1 GCA_021299675.1 Pseudomonadota bacterium
CCCGTTATATTGTGGACGAAATTCAAGAAGTATACCGCCTTCAAGGTGTTAAAATCGATGATAAGCACATCGAAGTAATCGTTAGTCAGATGTTGAAGAAAGTTGAAATCACTGACCCAGGTGACTCAATTTTTGTTCAAGGTGATTCAGTCACTAAGGCAGAGTTGGCCGAAGAGAATGAACGCTTAATCGCTCAGGGACTCCAACCAGCAGAGGCTAAGCCTCTTCTTCTTGGTATCACAAAAGCGTCTCTCACTACGGAGAGCTTCCTGTCTGCTGCGTCGTTCCAGGAAACTACTAAGGTTCTTACCCAAGCTACACTCGAAGGTAAGAAAGATGTGCTCTTAGGTCTCAAGGAAAACGTTTTGATGGGCCGCTTAATCCCAGCAGGAACCGGCTTGCCGCGTTATGCTGGTTTCCAAGCGGAAGTAACAAGGGATGAAAATCCCTTTATGATGAATCTTTAAATAAAACGACTTGAAAGAGGCTTGGGGGCCGTGTTAGAACCCCAAGTCACTTTCCAAGAAATGTAGGAGATGGTTGCAATGCCAACAATTAACCAGCTTGTCCGTCAGGGCAGAACATTAACAAAGTACCGTACAAAAGCTCCAGCGCTTGAGTCTTGTCCTCAGCGCCGTGGTGTTTGTACACGTGTGTATACAACAACACCTAAAAAACCAAACTCTGCTCTTCGTAAAGTTTGTAAGGTTAAACTCACATCTGGTTACGAAGTCATTTCGTATATCGGCGGTGAAGGTCACAACCTACAAGAGCACAGTATTGTTTTGATCCGCGGTGGTCGTGTTAAAGACTTGCCCGGTGTTCGTTACCATACAGTGCGTGGAGCACTCGATGCCTCTGGAGTTGAGAAACGTCGCAAGCGTCGCTCACTTTATGGCGCTAAGAAACCTAAGAAGTAATCTGGAGTAAATTATGAGCCGTAAGCATAAAGCAGAAACCCGTGATGTGTTGCCTGATCCAAAGTTTGGCGACCAACTAATCACAAAGTTCATCAATTGCATGATGTACGATGGAAAGAAATCAACAGCTGAAGCAATCTTCTACGGAGCTCTATCTATTGTTGAGCAGAAGTCTGGCGAAGAAGGTCTTAAAGTTTTCAAAAAAGCTATGAACAACGTTAAGCCAGCTGTAGAAGTTAAGTCTCGCCGTATTGGTGGAGCAACTTACCAGGTACCTATCGAAGTTCGTCCTGCTCGCAAGCAGTCACTTGCTATCCGCTGGTTGCGTGAATATTCACGTTCACGTGCAGGTAAAGATATGACTTCTAAACTTGCAGATGAAATTTTAGATGCAGCAAATAACCGTGGCGGAGCTGTTAAGAAACGTGAAGACGTTTATAAAATGGCTGAAGCTAACAAGGCTTTTGCTCACCTTAAGTGGTAATTAAAAAGTCTCTAATCCCATGAAGGGACGCGAAATCCAATCTATTCGTAATATCGGCATCATGGCCCACATTGATGCCGGTAAGACGACTACGACCGAAAGAATTCTTTTTTACACTGGCAAAAACTACAAAATCGGTGAAGTCCATGATGGCACAGCCACCATGGACTGGATGATTCAAGAACAAGAACGTGGCATCACGATCACTTCTGCTGCTACAACTTGTTCTTGGGCTAACCACATAATCAATATTATCGATACTCCTGGGCATGTTGACTTCACGATTGAAGTTGAAAGGTCCCTGCGCGTGCTTGATGGTGCCGTAGGCGTGTTTTGTGCGGTTGGTGGTGTAGAGCCTCAGTCTGAAACAGTCTGGACTCAGGGGGACCGTTATAAGGTGCCTCGTATCGCTTTCATTAATAAAATGGACCGTACTGGCGCAGACTTTCTCTCGGTTATTTCAGAGATCAGAGAAAAGCTTGGTAAAAAAGCAGCAGCCATTCAAATGCCAATAGGGACTGAGGAAAATTTTAAGGGTCTTGTTGATTTAATCAACTTGAAGGCGCTGGAATGGTCTGATGAGTCTAATGGCGAGAAGTTTACACAAAGAGAATTATCACAGGATGAATTGCAAGAAGCTAAACTCTACCGAGATGAGCTGCTTGAGCATCTTGCTGATTACGACGACAACTTAGCCGATAGATACTTAAACGGAGAGGAGATCTCTGCCGCGGAGATTGATAAGGCTATTCGAAAAGCCACAATCCATAACGGCTTTATTCCTGTTTTGTGCGGCTCCGCTTTTAAGAATAAAGGCGTTCAGCCGCTCTTGGATGCTGTTGTGAAGTATCTTCCCTCTCCCTTGGATATCGGTGCAACTAAAGCTCACGACGCTAAAGACTTTGAAACTATCGTAGAGAGAAATCCCTCTGATGATGAACCATTTAGTGGACTAGCTTTTAAGATCGCTTCAGATCCATTTGTCGGAAGAATTACCTACCTTAGAATTTATTCCGGCGTTCTAAAAACCGGTCAGCAAGTCTATAACCCCCTCGAAAAGAAAAAAGAGCGCATCAATAAACTTCTTCAAATGCATGCTAACAAGCGCACAGAAATTGAAGAAGCTGGTGCAGGTGATATCGTTGCTATTTCTGGATTAAAATTTACCACAACTGGACAAACGCTTTGTCTTGATCACAAGCCAATAATTTTCGACTTAATGGAGTTTCCTGAAACAGTCATTTCAGTTGCCATTGAGCCCAAAACCAACGCTGATGAAGAAAAACTTCAAACAACTTTAGAATATTTAAAAATCGAAGACCCAAGTTTTACATTCAGAAATAACAAAGAAACGGGTCAGCTTCTTATTTTTGGAATGGGCGAATTACATCTAGAAATTATTTGTGATCGATTGGCCCGAGAGTTTAAGGTTGGAGTTAACGTAGGCTCTCCACAGGTCTCATATCGTGAATCTATTACGGGAACAGCTTCTGCTGAGCAAACTGTGAACCGTGAGATACAAGGCAAGAATCAGTTCGGTCACGTGTCTCTCAGTGTTGAGCCACTCGAGGACTCGAGTGAAATCCAAGTCGAATTTGGAAAAAAAGAGCGTGGCATACCAGAAGATATTTTCGATGCCATAAAAAAATCTATTCATGATTCTGCTCCTGGAGGAGCTCTTGCCGGCTATCCGTTCATTGGAATAAAAGTAAAAATTAACGAAGTAAAATTCAGCGAAACAGACTCAAATGAAGTCGCTTACGTGATCGCAGCTTCACAAGCATTTAAAGAAGCCTGTACCAAAGCAGGGATTGTTCTCATGGAGCCATTAATGGCCCTAGAAGTAACAACCCCTTCAGACTTTTCAGGAGATGTGATTGCTGACGTGAATGCCAAGCGGGGCCAGATTCTAGGTATTGAACCTAAGTCAGGTAAAGATGTCGTTAAAGCTGAGGTGCCATTGTCTGGAATGTTCGGTTATAGCACACAAATTCGCTCAAAAACTCAGGGGCGTGCCAGTTTTACGCTGACCTTCAAAAGATATGAAAAGATGGCTCTAAGAGAGGCAAAAGAGGTTTTGGCCAAGAGAGGAATTGTCTTATAACGCGCCGAGTCTATGGCCTCAATAAAAAATACTCGAAAGAGTGCTTTACAAAAGAATCTCATTCCATTATTTTTCCGAGACACAAATTTGGGAGTTTGCATGAAGACCAACAAGCTAAGAATTAAGCTAAGAGCTTATGACTTTAACATCCTGGACGCATCAGTTCAGGAGATCGTTCAAACAGCTAAAAATACAGGTGCTAGAGTAGCAGGACCGATTCCTTTGCCTACTGAAGTGAACCGTTACACTGTTCTCCGTTCACCACATATTGATAAAAAGTCTCGTGAACAATTTGAGATGCGCACTCATAAGCGTCTTGTTGACATCATTGAGCCAACACAACAGACAGTTGATAGCCTAATGAAGCTTGATCTGTCCGCGGGCGTTGACGTAGAAATTAAGTACTAGTATAAAGCTCGAACTCGTTTCGAGATAAAATTTTTATAAACCATGAACGCATCCCTGTGAAAGGGTGATGCTGTGGAGGGCGAATGTCAGAGACTACGGTAAGTCTACCTGCCATTTATGGAATTAAAGCAGGCATGACTAGAGTTTTCGACGCTAACGGAAATCATATTCCGGTAACAGTCGTAAAGATTATTCCAAACATTATTTCACAAGTTAAAACCGCTGAAAAAGACGGCTATAACGCTTATCAGGTTGCATACCATGAGAAGCGTGAGTCTCTTTTGACGGAGCCTGTAAAGGGTACTTTGAAAAAAGCTGGTATCTCCAAAAACCTCACACACTTCTCTGAAGTTAAAGTTGAGAACGTGGATGCTGCTGCTTTAGGCAAAGAAGTTGCGCTTGATGCTTTCACACCTAATACATTTATTGATGTAACAGGAACGTCGAAAGGTAAGGGCTTCCAGGGTGTAATGAAACGTTACAACTTCCAGGGTGGACCTGCTTCTCACGGATCACACTTTCATCGTCGTCCAGGATCAATTGGCTGTCGTGCAACTCCTGCTCGCGTATTCGCGAACAAGAAAATGCCTGGTCAAATGGGTAACGAAACAGTGACTGTTCAAAATATTCAAGTGCTCGAAGTGAACACCAAAGACGGCTACTTGCTTGTTAGAGGTTCAGTTCCCGGGTCTAAGAACGGCTTCATTAAACTCGCTAAAGCGATTAAGAAGTCGTAGGGGGAGACCATGACGGACATAGTAGTATTAAACAAAAAATTCGAGAAGGCTGCGCCACTTAAGACTGACGTAGATCTCTCGGCTGATAAAATCAATGTTCCAGTTGTACACCAAGTTGTTAAAGCAACTTTGGCTGGTCGCCGTCAGGGGACAGCAGCAACAAAGAACAAGGCTCTTGTTTCAGGCGGCGGTAAAAAGCCGTTTAAGCAAAAGGGAACCGGTAATGCTCGTCAAGGTTCTAAGAGATCACCTCTTATGCCGGGCGGGGGAACAACATTCGGTCCTCAACCAAGAAGCTACGAACAGAAAGTTAATAAAAAAGTTATGGAACTTGCGATTCACTCTATTATCGCTGACAAGTTCCAGGCTGGAAAACTAACTGTTGTAGACTCAGTTGAGAGCACAGGTAAGACAAAAGATATGTTCAAAACATTGAGCGAGCGTAATTTGCTTCCAGCTCTTGTTGTGACAAATGAAATGAATGACAAGGTTAGCCTCGCGACTCGCAACATCGCTCGCGCGAAGTATGCTCCGGTTTCAGGTTTTTCAGTTTATGAAGCTGTTAAGTTTGAAAACCTAGTAATCGAGAAAGCTGCCTTGGAAAAACTTCTAAGTAGGCTGGTGTAATATGTTAGGTTTAGAAAACGTACTTATCAAACCATTGATGACAGAGAAAAGCTCAAGAGAAGCTGAAGCCACAAATCGTTATGGCTTTCAAGTAAATCTTAAAGCTAATAAAAATCAAATTAAGCACGCCGTTGAGAAGTTTTTCGATGTGAAAGTGTTGAACGTCCGTACTTCGGTACTTCCTGGAAAGCAAAAGCGTTCAGGAGCTAAGGGTGGATCTAAGAAGTCTTCTTCATCGAAGAAAGCTTGGGTACAAGTTCAAGACGGTCAGAAGATTGAATTCTTCAAAGGTATATAAGGTAGGTTGCCCATGACGACCCTAAAAAAATTCAGACCCATTACACCTGCTCGCCGTCACATGACGGTCGTTTCAGGCGAAATCACAAAGGGTGTAGCTCCAGAAAAGTCACTTTTGGCTCCAAAAAAGTCAAAAGCTGGCCGTAACAACTCTGGCCGCATCACAACTCGTCACCACGGTGGCGGTGTTAAGCAAAAGTATCGCTTAATTGATTTCAAGAGAAATAAAACTGACATCGTTGCAAAAGTTGTCTCTATTGAGCACGACCCAAACAGAACATGTAATATTGCTCTGGTAACGTATGCTGACGGTGTAAAGACTTACATCCTAGCTCCTGTTGGGTTAAAAGTAGGTGATTCAATTATCTCCTCCGACTCTGCAGACATCAAGGCAGGAAACTCTAAGCTTCTTAAAGATATCCCGGTTGGTACATTGGTTCACAATGTTGAGCTCAAGCCAGGTGCTGGTGGTCAGATGGCACGTTCAGCCGGTGCTTATGCACAGCTAATGGCAAAAGAAGCTGATTTTGCTCTACTTCGTTTGCCTTCAGGCGAGCTTCGTAAGGTTAAGTCTAATTGCCGAGTGACAATCGGTCAGGTTGGTAAAATTGAGCATGAACTAGAAAAAATCGGTAAAGCGGGTAAGACACGTCACCGTGGTATCCGTCCTACTGTTCGCGGTGTTGTTATGAACCCAGTTGATCACCCGCATGGTGGTGGTGAGGGTCGTACTTCAGGTGGTCGTCACCCAGTGACTCCTTGGGGTCTTGCAACTCGTGGTTATAAAACTCGTAAAAACAAGAGAACTGATAAGTTCATTGTTAAACGTCGTAAGTAAGAGAGGAATATAAAATGGCACGTTCAATTAAGAAAGGCCCATTCGTAGACACTTACCTCTACGGCAAGGCAGAAGAAGCAAAGAAAGATCAGAAGGGCAACAAGGTCATTAAGACTTGGTCCCGCCGTTCGACAATTATTCCTGATTTTATCGGTATCACTTTTGCTGTTCATAATGGCAAAAAGTTTGTTCCGGTTTACGTGACCGACAACATGATTGGTCACAAGTTTGGAGAGTTTGCTGAAACTCGGACCTTCAAGGGTCACACTGGCGACAAAAAAGCATAAGGACACGGGGAATTTATGATTACAGTAAAGAATAACAATATTCAGGTGAGTGCACGTAAAGTGCGCGGTGTTGCTGATCTTATTCGTCGTAAGAAAGTTGAAGAGGCTTTAAAGATTCTTCGCTTTTCTGAAAAGAAAGAAATCGCAATCGTTCTCACCAAGCTTATCAACAGTGGCTTAGCTATTGCTTCTGAATCTAAGAAATATGATTTGGATAATCTTGCGGTCGATATCATCAAGGTTGATGAAGGCCGTACGCTTAAGCGGATTATGCCTCGTGCACAAGGTCGCGCTTACCGTATCAACAAGAGATCAAGCTACGTAACTATTGGTCTTAAAGAAGCGTAAAAGGGGATAACGACAATGGGACAAAAAGTTCAACCTACCGGATTTCGCCTTGGCTACATTAAGACATGGCACTCCAATTGGTATGTAAAAAACAACTATGCAAACATCCTCCAGCAGGATCTTGCTATCAGAGGTTATGTAGACAAGGAGCTTGCACAGGCTTCTATCGCCAAAACTGAAATTACCCGCACTGCTGACCAGGTAAAAGTTACAGTTTACTCGGCTAAGCCAGGCGTAGCTATTGGCAAAAAAGGCACAGGAATCGAAAAGATTCGCAATGATTTGAAGAAAATCACAAACTGTCCTTTATTTTTCAATATTGCTGAGGTAAAGCGTCCAGACGCAGAAGCAAAACTAATTGCAGAAAACATCGCTCAACAACTTGAGAAGCGCGTGGCTTTCCGTCGCGCCATGAAGAAAGTGATGACTTCAGCATTTCGTTCAGGGGTTAAAGGAATTAAAATTAAGTGTTCTGGTCGTCTTGGTGGGGCTGAAATTGCTCGTACCGAAGGCTACTCTGAGCGTAAAGTTCCCCTTCATACTCTTCGCGCTGACATCGATTATGCAACCGCTAACGCCCTCACGGCTTACGGTATTATCGGTGTAAAGGTGTGGGTGTATAAGGGTGAGATTTATAAGTAATTAGAATTAGAGGTTTTTATGTTGAGCCCAAAAAGAGTTAAGTTTAGAAAAATGCAGAAAGGTCGTATGACTGGAGCTGCTCACACAGGTAATGGAATTACTTTTGGTGATTATGCACTTCAAGCAATTTCGTGTGGATTTATTACAAATCGCCAAATTGAAGCCGCTCGTATTGCGATCTCGAGAAATACGAAAAAAGGCGGAAATATGTGGATTAAGATATTTCCAGATAAGTCCCTTTCTAAGAAGCCAGCGGAAGTACGTATGGGCAAAGGAAAGGGATCCCCAGAGGAGTGGGTAGCAGTAGTAAAGCCTGGAAGAGTCCTTTTTGAAGTCGGTGGACTTACAAAGGATGAGGCTATGGCCGCTTTGCGTTTAGCGAAGTATAAGCTCCCTGTCAGAACAAGAATGGTTTCAAAAGAAGATTTAGAGCGTGAAGGACATGTTCCTCCAAAAGCTCAATAAGAGGTAATTATGATGAAGTACTCTGAAGCAGCGAAAATGAGCAAAAAAGATATTTTGGAAAAAGTCGCTGTATTGAAGACTGAGATGTTTAACGCCAAGTTTTCAAAGCACACAGTAGGGGTTGATAAGCCTCACACAAAGCGTGTCATCAAGAAAGATATCGCTCGCTTGCTAACAGCTATGAACGCAAAGAAGAATTAAGGCGGATTTATGACAACAGAAGTAAAAAACACAAAACGTAAGCTTACTGGTGTGGTTGTGAGTGATAAGTCGACTAAGACTGTAGTGGTTAAGGTTGAACTCAAAAAAATGCACGGCAAATACCAGAAGTTCGTAACTAATAGTAACAAGTTCCACGCTCATGACGAGAAAGGCGAAGCGAAAATCGGTGACACAGTCACAATTATCGAATCACGCCCACGCTCAGCCCTAAAGCGCTGGGAACTCTTAAGCGTAGTTAAGTAAGAGGGGTATCCAGTGATTCAACAACAAACAGACCTAATTGTAGCTGATAACTCAGGTGCAAAAGTCGCAAAGTGTATTAAGGTTCTTGGTGGATCCAAGAGAATGTCAGCTGGAATCGGTGATGTAATTGTCGTCGCAATCCAACAGGCCATTTCTGGTGGAAAAGTTAAGAAAGGTGACGTTAAAAAAGCCGTTATCGTAAGAACTGTTTTCCCTATTAAGCGTGAAGACGGTACAACCATCACATTTGATGAAAACTCATGTGTGATATTAGCCAATGAAAGCGAGCCAGTAGGCACTCGTATATTTGGACCAGTAGCCAGAGAGCTTCGTAATAAAAACTTTACGAAAATTTGCTCACTTGCGGCTGAAGTTCTTTAAGGGGATAGATCATGCAGAAGCTAAAAGTAAGTGACACCGTTGTTGTCCTAACAGGAAAAGACAAGGGTAAGACTGGAAAGATTAAAGAGATCAATTGGAAGACCAATCGTGTGGTTGTTGAAGGAGTTAACATGGTAAAGAAAACCATGAAGCCTTCTCAGCAAAATCCTCAGGGTGGAATTGTTGATATTGAAAAAGCTGTTCACGTGAGCAACGTATCAGTAGCAGATCCTAAAACGGGCAAAGCTACTAAGGTTAAAGTTCAAAACAAGAACGGTAAAAACATTCGCGTCGCTAAGTCCGGCGTAGAAATCAAGTGATGGAGTAAGTCATGGCAGCTCGTTTGAAGTCTATTTATGAGACGGAATTAAAGAAAAAGATGATGGAGAAGTTTAAGTACTCCAACATTCATCAAATTCCAAAGTTAGAAAAAATCATCGTTAACAGCGTCACGCGTGAAGCTGTTTCAAATGGTAAAATCGTTGAGCAGGTTGTTGACGAAATAGCTACAGTAACTGGTCAAAAGCCTGTTGTTGCAAGAGCTAAAAAATCAATCGCTTCATTCAAGTTGCGTGAAGGCCAAGCAATTGGTGCATTCGTTACTCTTCGCGGAGAACAGATGTATGAATTTCTTGATCGTTTAGTTAATTTTTCTCTTCCTCGCGTTAAAGACTTTCGCGGTCTTTCACCTAAGGGCTTTGATGGAAAGGGCAACTACACTATGGGTCTTAAGGAACAGATTATCTTTCCTGAGATTAACTATGACAGAATCGATAAAGTTCGTGGCATGGGCATAAGCTTTGTGACCACAGCAGTAAATAATGAAGAAGGCCGTGAGCTACTAAGATTGTTCGGCATGCCTTTCCGCGAGAAGTGAGGATTAAATGGCTAAACTAAGTTCAGTTATTAAAAACAACAAACGCGCTAAGCTTGCTGCAAAAACTGCCCCTAAGGCAGCTTTGCTTCGTAAGAAAGCAATCGATCCAAAGCTAACTGATGACGAGAGAGAGGCTGCACGCCTGAAGCTTCAAAAGCTTCCTCGTAACGGAAACCTTAATCGTGTTCGTAATCGTTGCGCTCTTACAGGTCGTTCACGTGGTGTTTACCGTGATTTTAAATTGTGTCGTAACAAGTTCCGCGAGCTTGCTCTCCAGGGTTTAATTCCTGGTGTGACAAAAGCTAGCTGGTAAGGAGAAATATTTTATGATGACTGATCCTATTTCAGATCTACTTACACGCATTCGTAATGCTAATAAGGCTGGTCTTGATAAAGTTGAAATTCCAGCTAGTAAGATTAAAGCTGGGGTGTGCAAGGTTCTTAAAGATGAAGGCTTTATTAAGTCTTTTAAAATCATCGCAAAGGGCCCAGCTGACATCAAAATCAAAGTTGTTTTGAGAGAAGGCGCCTTGGTTGGGCTCGAGAGAGTCTCTAAGCCAGGTCTTCGTGTTTATAAAGGCTACCAAGATATGCCAAGAGTTCTAAGAGGACTTGGCGTTTCAATCGTTTCTAC
>JAJTIF010000058.1 GCA_021299675.1 Pseudomonadota bacterium
ATGGAGCCGCGCGCCTGCAGGGTGCGCAGCACGCCGTCGGGGTCGACCCCGCGGATGCTCGCCACCTGGGCACGCGAGATCGGCTGCTTGTAGGCGACGATCGCCAAGACTTCCAGGGCGGTGGGCGTGAGCACGAGGCTTTGAATCTTAAATAGGTTCTGGACATACTTTGAATAGGTCGCTTTCGTACGGAATTGGTACCCATCAGCGACTTCTGCTAACCGGATGCCGTGGTGCTTGGTCTCGTAGTCAGCCTGCAGACGAGTCAAAGACTCGTGGACCACACGGAGAGGAAGTTCTTCGTCGATCTGGGCTTTAATCTTTTGAATGGAGATCGGGCGGTCACTCATGAAAATCAAGGTTTCAATGGCGCCACAGAGCGTGTCTGGATTGAGACCCGTACGCGCTTGCCAGAGTTTGTCCTCTTGCTCTTTTTCATCAAAATGATCGAGATCCAAAGAGAAATGAGCCGCAACCTCGAAGGTCTCTTCTGACTCCACACTCAGGTGAGCCGCTGCCATGAGCGCCTCTTCTTTCTGAGAGTCATCCGTTAAATTCCAAGAGTAATTAATCTCTTCCACGTCCATCCTCCAAACTTACTGCAAAGTTGCTGTCGACTCAGCGGCGCTCACTGGGGGCATCGCCATCTCAGCTGCTTTGGCTTCTGCTTTTTTCTGTTCTTCTTCGGGGTCAAAACCATCAGCCGTGTTCACGTCGAAGTTGGAAAGATCTTCTTTCACTTCGACATAGATGGTGCCCATGGCTTCATTTTGATAAATCTGTAACTGCTTCAAGCGCGCGAGTTCGAGAAGCGAGATGAAGGTAATAACCTTATCAATCACGCTGGTCTCGGTGGTGCTCAAGAGGCGATCAAACTCAACGGTCTCTCCCGCCTTGAGCTGCTCTTTGAGGTGAATGAGTTTCTCTTTGATCGACACGCGGTCGCGCTTGACCACAGTGTACTTGCGCTTTTCACGACGGATAAGATCCATCATGGTTTGCGTGAGAGTTTCAAGATCGATGGGAGTCAGGATTGAGTTCTCTATCGCCTTACGATCGACCCGAGGCTTAACAAAAATTTCACTCCCCCGCTTGGGCAGGGCCCAAAGTTTTTGACCCATGCGCTGGAAGCGCTCAAGCTCTTCGAGACGACGGATGAGTTCTGATTTTGTGGTGATCTCAATGGAGCCATCACCCGCAACTTTTATCTTACCCTGCTCTGATTCATCTACCGCTGACTGACTCTTCAGCCAGAGCAGACTTGACGCCATGAACAGGTATTCGCCAGCGACATCAAAATTGAGGTCCTGCATTTTTTGAAGGTAGTCGAGGTACTGGGTGGTGATGTTGGTAACGTCGAGTTCGCGGATCGCGACTTCTTCACGCTGAATGAGATGCAGAAGCAGGGCCAGGGGACCATCAAATTGATCGAGCCGAACAAGAATTTCGGTTTCACTCATTACAAATGCCTCTCAAAAAACTAAAACTTCGTCAGAGATTTGATCTCTTCCCAAGTTGCGTGTGTGCGTACTTTGGCCTTCCTGGCACCGTCGCTGAGTATGTCATTAACATCACTGTCTGAAATCTGATTAAATCTTTCAGCTATTGGCATCAGAATATCTTTCATATTGCCGCCCAGCTTCATTTTGCATTCTCCACAGCTTAGCCCTGCGGCCCGACAAGATTCATTTATCAAACTTACTTCATTGGATGGGCTAAAAGCTTTGTGGAAATCATAAACGGTGCAGTTATCAGGGTTGCCGGGTTGCTCCACTCCCCCGCGCTGATCATCCGTCTTCATTTTATTTACTTTTTTCTGAAGCGATTTCTCTGTCTCATTGAGGGAGATCACGTTGCCAATGGATGAGCTCATTTTGGTGCCGCCATCAGTCCCCGGAAGCTTAGGGAAAGTGGTGAGAAGAGCTTCAGGCTCTGGCAAATTGGCCTTGTACTGACGGTTGAACTTGCGCACAATCTCGCGCGCCAGCTCAATATGCGCCACTTGATCGGCACCCACCGGCACGCGCTTGCCTTTGACGATGGCGATGTCGGCAGCTTGTAAAATGGGGTACGCAAAAAAGCCCACGTTATCGAGCAAGCGAGAGGCATTGGGGTTATTGATAAAATCTTTCCAAGACGGTGAACGATCGGCCCAGCCCGGAGGGGTCAGACACTGAAAGATTTGATTCAGCATCAAAACTTCCGGAATATCAGACTGGCGGTAGATGGGAGAAATCTTAGGGTCAAGGCCCGCAGCTATCCAGCCCTTCACGTATTCATAGCGCGACTTTGTAATCACGTCCACGTTATCAATCAGTGCGTTGTAGGCGTGCCAGTCTGCCAAAAAAAAGTAGCACTCAGCCCCTGACTTTTGCAGCGCTACCATATTCCGAATCACGCCAACATAGTGACCGACGTGCAGAGCGCCCGTGGGGCGCATACCAGTAAGAATTGTGTCCATGTTAGAGTCCACTCATGAGAGAATAAAAGACGTAGATCAACCACTGCGCCAAATACTGCACGGGTGCTAAGAGGTAACCGATGGTGTGGATACCGGCAAAAGAGAGCGCAAAAGCGCCGAGGAAAATCATCGGTGTGTAAGCCGCAAAGGCTTCATACTTTCTCAGTGCCTCGCCTTTCAAAAAGACGGAGACCATCTTCGAGCCATCTAGTGGTGGAAGTGGAATGAGATTGAATCCACCCAAAATAAAATTAATGAACACGGAGTACTTCAGCATGGCAATCAGGATCGTGTAGTACGCAAAATCAGTGGGCACTTGCGTGGCGATAAAAGCCACCAAGAAAGCAGAGAGGGTGCCGATGATGAAATTTGAAAGAGGCCCTGCAAAAGACACCCAGAAGATTCCTCGCTTCATTTCACGGAAATTTCTCGTATCGACCGGAACAGGTTTCGCCCAGCCGATAATAGCGTAACCGGAGACGGCGGCCAGAAGTGGAAAGAGCACTGTGCCCCAGAGATCGTAGTGAACCGCAGGATTCAGCGAGAGCCGTCCCGCCATTTCTGCCGTGCGATCGCCGAAGCGGCGGGCCATCCAAGCATGGGCAGCTTCATGCACGACAACAGCTAAGAGAAATCCTGGAAGGGCCTGGGCAATATTGAAAACAATTTCTTGAATATTCATTGGCTCTGACCCTATCAAAACGCCCCTATTGACGCAATAAGTTCTTGGATTATCGCAGTGGCTCATGTCATCATGGAAGTATCCATGGAAGGAAGTCATAAAAAAGTTCAAGTTATCATCACGGCGCGCGACCCCGACGGGTCGTGGAGTGCCCTTATTCTCAAGACTAATAAAGAGCGCGGTCAGTTTTGGCAAAACGTCACAGGCTCGGTCGACGAGGGCGAATCCTTCGAAGCGGCAGCGCTGCGAGAAGCCCAAGAGGAAACCGCTCTGGACATTGAGAAGATCGTAGACTTCCTGAGCCTTGAGATCCCCTTCGAATTCAAAGACCGCTGGAAGAAAAATGTGGTGGAGGAGTGTTTCTTGGTGGTCGCCGAAGAGATCTGGAAACCAACCATTGATGCCCACGAGCACGAGAACTGGAAATGGGTGAAACTCACGGATGTGACCCTTGATACCTTTAAGTACGAATCCAACTTCATCGCTATTGAGAAAGCGCGGAAGATGGTTTTGAGGATGGGCCTATGATCCTTCTCTGGGTGCTTCTGTCTCAGGCCCTCGCACAGGTCGAAAATACTGACAATTTTATCAAGCAGATCGAGTCTCGTTTTGCGCCCTCGATCAATCTCAAGAAAGACGTGGGGGAATCGATCCCCCGCTATCAGTACCTAGGGCTCATCGATCGCGAAAAAATTATTCAGTCGAAGCTCGTGCAGAAAGCGCTCAAGCGTTTAGGCAGTGTGCAGCGGCTGAGAGATCAAAAACTCTTCGGCATCACAGATCGCATGATCGTGCGGGTGTTCGAGAAAACCGACGAGCATGATTTTTTCTATGTCCTGGGTAACAACAATAAGGTGAGCTACCGCGTGCATGCGAAATACGTGGAAGACCTAGCTCTAACCACGACGATGGACGAGCCGCCACGCCAGTATTCGGAAGTGAAAGTGCGCAAGAACGTTTCTCCCTATGACCGCGATTTATTCTGGATGCACGAGCTGGCCGCAGGATTGAGTCTTGGCAACGCCCGCTGGCTGGGGGACCTCGCCAACGACACCGGTGTGCAAAATGGAGCTGGCTTCATTTTGAAAGGGCAAAGCCTCGCCGACATGGGAGAGCGCTTCCGTTTGGGAGGAAGCTTGAACTTGGAAAACGCCCGTCACAGTTCTTCTCGTAACGCCATCACCATGCAAAACATTAGCCTAGGGTTGATCGGAAAAACCAAGCCTATCGAAACTAATAATTTCCTGTGGCGCTTGAGTGCTGAGTTTCGCTACACCCTGTTTGGACAACTTAGCCAAACCAGCGGCGGAGCTCAGAGCCGCACGCGCTTTCGCACCACTTCCGTCAACATCGGATGGGAAAAACTCGAAACGAATTTCATCGGCCCGTGGAGCTGGGGAGTGAATCTGCAGCGGGACTTCCCCAAACTTGTGAATCAAGAACAGTTCGTCTCCCAGAACACCAATGAAGCCAACGATTCACTGATCCTCCAGCTTACCCAAGGGGTGAACTGGTGAAAAATCTTTTATTCCTAAGTCTCCTCCTCCGCTGCGCTCTAAGTTTAGCCGCCGAGGGCGTGGTCGTGGTGGTAGAAGCTCCCATGTTTCGGGTGCCAGATCAGAACTCTCCCGTGGTTCAGTATGCCAAGAAAGGCCAGCGCGTCTACATTCATCCCGTCGTCATCAACGACCGCGAGGCCTATGATATTCGCCCCACAAAAAAAGCAATCGAGCGGCAGAAGCCCAGGGATGATCTGTTTTTAAAAGTGAAGCCCGAGGTGGAAAACTTCCACGACGCCTACCCCTTTATCCTCACCAAGGATAACCAAGGACGAGACGCTTGGATGATTCGCGAGCACGTCTACGTGTGGTATGAGGACGCTCGCGAGCTCAATCAGAAAACACCAG
>JAJTIF010000177.1 GCA_021299675.1 Pseudomonadota bacterium
CGCCCACGTCTATCAGGCTATGGCTGATGCCTCTTTTTTCTAGAAGACTTGTCAGTAGATCCGCCACATGCCCGGGAGCGACAGCATTGAAGTCGAGCTGTAGTGAGGGGATTTTCTTCTTCCAGGTTTTATTTTGGGTATCAATCTCCAGCAGATTAAACCCCACGCTCCTGAGAGCCTTTGAGATTTCATCGTCAGTGGGTGACTGAGGAGATTTATCTTTGCCGAAGCCCCAAAGATTCACCAGCGTCTTGATACTGGGATCAAAAGCCCCCAGTGTCCCTTCAAAAAGCTTGTGCGACTCAACCGTGAGTTCAATCGCCCAATCGGACATCTTCACAGGTTCCAGGCTCTCTGACTTGTTAAATTCTGTGAGCTGAGAGTTCTCTTTCCAGAGTGAGAATTCTTGATCATAGCGTTTGATCAGGTCTTCGACTTCTGCTTTTAAAGCAGCAGGACCGGGTGTGGTAGGACCTGAGAGATACTTTACTTTGTAATACGCCCCAAAAGCCTGCCCCTCAAACTCTAAGGGAGCTTCAACTTTGGGCTCAGAAAAAAAACACCCTGCCAGAAGCAGGGTGCATAGGATGAGTTTCAATCAGCCTCCGAAATCGTCCAGCATGATGTCTTCACGCTCAACCCCTAATGAGAGGAGCATGTTGATCACCGATTGGTTCATGATCGGTGGACCACACAGGTAGTACTCGCAGTCTTCTGGAGCCGGGTGGTTTTTCAGGTACTGTTCAAAGAGAACATTATGGATAAAGCCCGTGTATCCTTTCCAGTTATCACCGGGCTGCGGCTCAGAGAGAGCCACGTGCCACTTGAAGTTCGGGTTTTCTCTTTGGATCATGTCAAAATCTTCGACGTAGAACATCTCACGCACGGAACGAGCTCCGTACCAGAATGTCACTTTTCGATCTGTCTTCACGCGACGGAATTGATCAAAGATGTGTGAGCGCATCGGCGCCATACCAGCACCACCACCCACAAAGATCATCTCTTTCTTCGTCTCGCGAGCAAAGAACTCACCGAAAGGTCCAGAGATCACACACTCATCTCCTGGCTTAAGATCGAAGATATACGACGACATTTTACCGGGAGGCGTACCTGCAGGGGCTTTAGGATGAGGAGTGGCGATACGTACATTCAGCATCACCATCCCCTCTTCAAGAGGATAGTTCGCCATAGAGTAAGCACGCACGGTTTCCTCAGCTACGTTGGACTTGTACTGCCAGAGATTAAACTTATCCCAGTCCTCACGGTACTCGGGCTGGATCACGAAATTTTTAAAATCAATGTTGAGTCCAGCTGGGCGCTCGATCTGAATGAACCCGCCAGCACGGAATGGTACCGACTCACCTTTGGGAAGCTCGAGCACGAGCTCTTTAATAAAGGTCGCGACGTTTTCGTTCGAGCGAACTTTACACTTCCACTTTTTGATCCCGAACACTTCTTCGTGAACGTGAATCTTCATGTCTTGCTTACACGTTACCTGACAGGCAAGACGCATGCCTTCTTTGGCCTGACGTTTAGTGATGTGCGAGAGCTCTGTGGGGAGAATGTCTCCGCCGCCGGAATGGATCACGACCTTACACTGGCCACAGGTTCCGCCGCCGCCACAGGCAGAAGAGAGGAACATCTTCTCCGCCGCAAGTGCCGTGAGAAGCTTCGAGCCACCTTCGATCTGAATGTCTTTTTCGTCGTTGATATTGACTGTGAGTTTTCCCGTCGACACGAGTGAGCGACGAGCCACCAGGATCACTGCTACGAGGAGCAGGATGATGCCGGTAAACATACTAACGGAAAGAATAATTTCCATGATGGCGTCCCCTTAGAGCTGAATGCCAGCGAAAGCCATAAACACAATGGCCATCAAACCAGCAGTAATAAATGTAATCCCCAGGCCTTTAAGTCCTGCGGGAACGTCCGAGTAATTCATCTTCTCTCTGATCCCGGCCAGCGATACAATCGCCAGTGCCCAACCAGCACCAGAGCCGATGCCGTAGACAACAGACTGGCTGAAGTTATATCCACGCTCAACCATGAATAGAGACCCGCCCATGATGGCGCAGTTCACGGTGATGAGCGGAAGGAAGATCCCCAGAGCGTTATAGAGAGCTGGTACAAACTTATCGAGCACCATCTCAAGGATTTGAACGATAGCCGCTACGACACCGATGTAGCTGATCAAACCCAAGAAGGAGAGATCCACATCCGGAAGTCCTGCCCACGCGAGAGCGCCGTCTGCCAGGAGATAGGTGTACACAAGGTTATTGGCCGGCACTGTAATGGTTTGAACCACAACCACCGCGATTCCCAATCCCATCGCGGTATCAACTTTCTTTGATACGGCGAGGAAGGTACACATCCCTAAGAGGAACGAGAGGGCCATGTTCTCAACGAACACAGCTTTAACAAAAAGACTTAAGAGTTCTTCAAACATACCTACCCCTTATTCCTTTTCCTGTTGCTCAGGCTTAAGAGTCCTGATCAACCAGATAAAGCTACCGATGATAAAAAATGAAACAGCTGGCAGGAGCATCAAACCGTTTGACTGATACCAGCCGCCCTCAGTGGTAAGAGGCAGGATGGAGATGCCAAAGAGTTTTCCCGAGCCCAAGAGTTCGCGGATCACAGAGACGCTCATGAGAATCGCCCCGTAGCCAAGACCGTTACCGATGCCATCGATGAAAGAGGCGATCGGGCCATTTTTCATCGCGAAGCCTTCTGTGCGTCCCATGACGATACAGTTGGTGATGATGAGACCGACGAAGACCGACATTTGCTTAGCGACGTCATAGACGTAAGCCTTGAGGATCTGATCCACCACGATCACCAATGAGGCGATGACCGTCATTTGAACGATGATTCGGATGCTATTAGGGATGAAGTTTCTGATGATTGAAACAGCCATCGAGGAGAACGCTGTCACAAGCATCACAGCGACACTCATAATCAGGGCTTGCTTCATCTGGCTTGTCACGGCTAGTGCCGAACAGATCCCAAGAACCTGAAGCGTGATAGGGTTATTCTTAAAGATAGGACCGACGAGTAGTTCGCTAGTTTTCATTGAATCACCCCTTCACGGACTTTTCCGAGGAAAGATTTGTAGCCGCTGTCTGAAAGCCAGTAGCGGAAGGTGCCTTCGACCCCATTCGAAGTCAAAGTGGCGCCCGAAAGACCATCAACAGAATAGGCAGCGTTCGGGTCTTGTGGGTTCACTTGCCCCTTGACCACTTTTGTCTTCGGACGGTAATCGCCCGAGTCGTCGTAGATCTTCTTGCCTTTCCACTGGGCGAGCCAGCGAGGATTTTCGATCTCACCACCAAGGCCCGGGGTTTCTCCGTGAGCATAGTAGTTGAAGCCGCGGATGGTGATACCATCACGGTCAACAGCGAGGAAGCCCTTCATGGTGGACCAGAGGCCTTTGCCGTAGACGTGGAAGATGAGCTGATCGATGGCTCCATCTTTTTTAACGATATAGACTTTCTGGAGGCGTGAGCGGCGCTTGATCGCTCCGTAATCTTCTTTCTGTGGGATCTCTTCAACATACTGAGGATCCCTGTCCGCCTTATCTTGGCTGAATTTAGCAGGATCAATATCGGTTTGGATCTCGCCCGTTTTCACGTCGATCACCACCGGCTGCACAGATTTTGAGTAAATCTCTTCGATAGTCTCTTTGGATTCAAAGAGGCCCGCGGCTTGAAGGATGTTCTTCTTCAAGTCGAGTTGTTGGTTAATAACTTGCTGCGGTCTTAGCACGACGACTGCACCGGCGACGAGCACCGAGCAGATCCCACACAGAACCCCAGCGACGGTAAGGGTTTTACCAGCTGTTTCAGACATGGCGGGCCTTCCTTCTTTGGATGTTTGACTTGATAACAAAGTAATCGATGGTCGGAGCGAAAGCGTTCATAAACAGAATCGCAAGCATCCAACCCTCAGGGTAGGCGGGGTTCACCACACGGACGAGCACGCCAATGATTCCAATCAGAATTCCGTAGATCCAGCGGCCAGTGTCAGTCATGGCAGCCGAAACTGGATCTGTAGCCATGAAGACGGCGGCGAAAGCAAAAGAGCCCATCACAAGATGGTAGTGCGGAGGAAGTGCAAACATTGGGTTGGTTTCTGAACCGATCATATTAAAGATGGCACTCATTCCAACCAGACCGATCACACAACCCAGCATAATTCTCCACGAACCAATGCCGGACATAATAAGAAAGACCGCACCGATCAAACAGAAGAGAGCTGAGGTCTCACCCATTGAACCTGGTACCGTTCCAAGGAAGAGTTGGTTCCAAGTGAAGGTCACCGCTTCAAGACCGCCAGCCGCGGCCTGAGAAAGTGCTGTCGCGCCGGTGTAGCCATCGACCGCAGTCCACACTAAATCACCAGAGATTTGCGCCGGGTAAGCGAAGAACAAGAATGCGCGGCTCATGAGAGCTGGGTTAAAAATATTTTTCCCAGTACCGCCGAAGACTTCTTTCGCGAAGACCACACCAAAGCTTGTTCCGATGGCAACCTGCCAGAGAGGGATGGTAGGAGAAAGAGTCAAAGGCAAGAGCCAACCCGTGACAAGAAAGCCTTCGTTCACTTCGTGCTTTCTAACGGTAGCAAAGAGGACCTCCCAAAAACCGCCGGCGATGTTACACACCAACCAAACAGGAACAAAGAAGAGGGCGCCGTAGGCGAAGTTGGCGATCAAGCTATTCGGGTCATGCGCGAGACCAAGAGAGGCAAAAATATCAGCCCTCCAGCCCGTGGCAGCGAATTGGCCTTTCGAAAGAACAAGATTTGCTTGGTAGCCCGTGTTCCACATCGCCATCATGATACATGGCAAGAGTGCAACAACGACTGTAATCATGGTGCGCTTGAGGTCAATCCCATCACGCACATGCGCGTCGGACTTGGTCACGTCGGCGGGAGAAAAAGCGAAAGTATCAATCGCCTCGTAGAGGGGATAAAACTTTTCGAGCTTACCACCCTTGGTGAAAAGAGGTTTTTGCTTATCAAAGAAATGTTCTAGAAATTTCATGACTACCCTTCCTTCTCAATCATGTTGAGATTGGTTCTGAGTGCTGGGCCAAATTCATTTTTACAAGGATCAACGAAGGTACACAGTGCGAGATCTTCCTCGTCGAGCTCCAGTGCACCAAGCTCGATAGCGCGGTCTGTGTTTTTTGCCATCAAGTAGCGCAGCAGTTGTGTCGGAAGAAAATCTCCGGGCATGACCGCTTCGTAGGAGCCGATCGGCACGATAGAGCGGTGAGAGCCGTTCATGGTGGTGGTGAAACCAAAAACTTTGTTTGGCATAAGTTTTGAGACGAAGATATTCTTGATAGAAAACTTATTGAGGCCCGGACGATGCCAGCCCAAGAACTCTCTCTCACGCCCTTCCTTCAGAAGAGTCACTTGGAGGTGAAAGCGACCAAGATATGAGCCTGTGCCGCCTGCTGTTCTTCCACCGAAAACAGATCCTGAGACGATGCGGTGTTCAGCCCCATCATATGTCTCCCCGGCGGTGAGGTCTGCGAGTGAAGCACCAACAATGGTTTTCACATAGCGTGGGTGACGAGCCGCAGGTCCAGCCAAAGAAATGACCCGTGTCGAGTCGAGCTCGCCGGTTTGGAAGAGTTTTCCAATCGCGATTGTATCTTGATAATTCACGTACCATGAAGCGGCTGTTGCACTCACGGGAGCGAGGTAGTGGATATGAGTGCCGGGGTTCCCTGCTGGGTGTGGACCTTGGAACACTTCATGCTTAAGGTTTGGCAGAGACACATCAATTTTTGTGTCCGAGCCAGTTGTCACAAAAGCTTTCGGTGCTAGCTTGGCGAGAACTTCTACGCCAGCTTTGAAGGCATCCATATTGGCGCTCAAGACTGAATTGACATCTACAGCAAGGGGCTGAGTATCCATGGCTGTGATAAAGATAGCCTGAGGCATTTCTGTCAGCGATGGAGTGCGTGAAAATGGACGACGACGGATGGCTGTCCATAGACCAGATTCCACCAAGAGTGCCTTGACGGCATCAGCACTTAGAGATGCAGGAGCAGTGCCTTTGAAGTTTTCAAACTTCACCTGCTCTTGGCCTTCGTTTGAGATCACAAGCGATTGAAAGACCCGCTTGTCACCGCGGTTGATGGCTTTTATTGTGCCAGCAACAGGAGCAGTGAAAAAGACTCCCGGGCATTTTTTGTCTTCAAAAAGTTTTTGACCTTTTTTGACTTTATCGCCTTCCTGCACGAGCAGCGTTGGTTTCATTCCATTGTAGTCATTACCTACAAGCGCCACGGTTTTCGCGTGGATGGCTTCATCAATCTTTTTATCAGGGTTGCCCGTGATAGGAAGAGTGAGCCCTTTGTTGATTTTAATCATGCAAAGCCCTCTGAGTTTAGTAATTATAAATACTTAGAAAATTTTAATTCATGACATATTAGCATTTGCCCCTTTAAAATGACAATTAACTTTCATTGTTTTAGCGAGCCTGTCTGAAGCTAAACTTTTGTCAAAGATAGCGATTAAATTGTTTGAGGATTGAGATGAAAAAAAATTTAGAGAACTTATTCGAGGGCACTTATCAATACTTTCAACATAAACAAAACTTCGGCCAAGAGGTTTTCCGAGTGGATAAAGATGAAGAATCTGGCGACACCGTGTATCAATCGGAGATTTTGAGTCGCGTTGAAACAGGAGAATTTTTTAAATTGCAGGTCCACTACACTCTCAATCCTTTTAACGTTGTGCAAAAAGTATTTGTTGAACGATCCTTAGGCATCCGTTGGGCCAAAGAAGAGTATCTCATCGACTCGACTACCCAGATGCTCCACTACACCTTTAGCACAAAAGAAAGCTCGCACTCAGTGGAGCGCCACTTTAACCCCAAGCACTTCATCGTGGTGCCGACTTTCTTAACGGCGGGAATATTTTCTCTTACTAAAAAAATTGACCTTACCGCCCGCTCACCAGTGACTTTTCTTTCTACGCCGAATGAATGGGAATTTGTCTCTGGTCCTCAAGATCGCATTCTCTGGTTTGAGCTGAAAGCCTCCAACTCTGAAGAACTCTCCGTTGGTGGTGAACCCATGATGTGTAGCAAGTACATGATTTTCGAGGAAGATTCTATGTCTGCGACATCGAAGAATTCTGCCACACTGTGGATTTCCAAAAACTACGGTATCCCAGTGCAGCTCGAAGAGAATCAGGGTGTCTCTATCGCGGCGACCAAGTTTAAAAAGCTCAAGCAAGACGTGGTTATTTGAGTAAGAACTCTCCGAGCTTTTCGCAGGATTCTTGGAGCGTCGCCACCTGAATCTGGTAGGGCTCCATAAGTTTTGCAAATTGCTTGATGGTGTTGCCCTTCCATTTTTTCAGCCGCTGGTCGACGATGAGAACTCCACCGAAATCATCTTCGCGCCTCAATAGGCGACCGCATTTTTGATGAAGTGAGCGCGCTCGGTGGGCCAAGAAATAGTCTTGGAAC
>JAJTIF010000308.1 GCA_021299675.1 Pseudomonadota bacterium
ATGCGGCCGGTGAAAAATCCAATCATCAGCATGCAGCTGATCTCAAAGAGGGCCGTGATGCCGGCACTGCCTCCCACTTTCGAGAGTTTTTTGAAACTGAACTCAAGACCCAAGGAGAAAAGCAGAAAGATCACGCCAATCTCCGCCCACACCTGCACGCCTTTGATGTCGGTCACGGTGTGAATGAAAGGCACGTGCGGTCCCACTAAAAAACCCGCGATCAAGTAACCCAGTACAACCGGTTGTTTAAGCCAGCGGCACAGAAGCGTCACCACCGTGGCGGTGATGAGAATGAAACCCAAGTCTTGGATGAGAGCTGGTAGATGCATCATGGCTCGAACACAATTTTATAGGGGTTGTACATATTCCCGGTAAAGGGCCAGAAGCTATTGTCTTCAATCTGGCGCTTTTCTCTCTTCCAAAAGTAGAGGCTTGCAGCAGGGTAGATGTAGCCGAACTGATAGCCCGTGGGATTAGGGAGTTCGTCCCACATGCCGACGTCGGCGTAGTTCAATGGATTTTCTCTCGACTTGGCGAGAGTGAGCTGCGCCTGAGCGAGATTAAAAGTGAGTGCGTCGCGGATCATGGGATCCTGGGACTCTTCCACCGACTCTCTCAAGGCCAGAGCAAAATCCAGGCGCAAGAGTGTGAGTGTCAGCAAATGCTGAAGTTCTTTGTGTTTGATGTTTTTAGTCTCTGGCCATTCCTCTTTGGCGGCTCGAAGGAGCTGGATCTCCTGCTGCCTCTCTGCTTTCTGCTCTGCCATTTGTTTCATCGTCAGGCGGTCGTGGATGCGATGAGTTTCGGAGAGCTCGTCTTGCAGATTCGCGGCTGAGAGCATGCGGATGACCTGAAGGTCCTTGAAGTGCTGCTTTTGATACTCAAAGATGGCCTGCCAGACAGTTCTATCTTCGCCAAGGAACTCAAGTCCTTGGTAGGGATTAAACTGATAATCACCATCAACCAGCAAAGCTTGCGTCCAGTCAAAGAGCCAGCCCCCGAGGGCATGACCCGTGGAAAAAATCAGCTGGCCTGGAATCTTATTTTGCGAGAGCCACTGTAGATCCTCGGCGCGCGTGCGCAGGTAGTCCGTGAGAAAGAGCGGCACATCCACGTCCATGCCGACCCAGTAGCCGGTTTCAGGGTAATACCAGGTGGGTCGTTTCAAATTTTGCGCCAGCGTGAAGTCACGGATCGAATGAAAATTTTTATTCCCATACATCGGGGCCTTCTGATCGAGCAGGCCATAGAACATGACGGTGTGAGGCAGGATGCCGACCTGCGGATCCGCATACTGGGGTAAGAAATTAAAGTTCCCAAACTTTTCTGATTTCTGATTCGAGGACACGTGCACTTTGGTCAGCACCACACGACCCGAGGCTTGCGCCAAGCGGCTGGCGGTGTTGAGCCACTCGATGGTGTCTTCGGGACTCGTGGCTGTGAACTCACTGGTGCCAGCCTCTAAGACCACAAAACTCGTGTCAAACATCCCAAGAACTTTGCTGAAATTCTCCTCTACACTTTTAATTGCCCCCCAGCCCGTCAGGGCCTGAAAGAGAGAGAGGAGCTTGTAGCTTTTTTGCTGGTGAAGAGCGACCCCGAGTGAGACGCCGGTGTGCACACCGAGATTCTTAGCGAGACGAAAGGGAGCAGAAAACTTTTCTTTGAGTTCTTGATCTGGCACGCGCAGCAGACTCACGTCCAAAAGATTGAATCCGTTGCGGGCACTCCAGCGCACGATCTCAAGTGCGAGGTCGGGGCGGTCCATGAAAAACCCGCGCACCCACTCGTTGGGATGAAGGGTGTGCAGATGCAGGCCTCGATAGGGGAGCGTCGGCTTCCAGTTGATGGCTCGTTTTGTACGGCAGTTTTTTTGTAGCTCACTGAGCTTAGGAGAAATCTGCCAGCGGGGATGCGGAAAGAGAAATCCCAGTTCGCGCAGCCCTTTATAAAAGGTCGCTGCAACTTCTGAGGGCTGCGACTTTAACCGGAAATTCACAGTGTCTTTGGTGCAGCTCATCTCCAGCTGATTCGCGGCTGAAACCTCGATCGTAAGAGTGGCCTTAAGAGGAAGTTTGGCGTCTAAAAAAATCAGCTCTAAGTCTGACAAGAGCGTCGTCTCACTGACTGGAAGTGATCTGAGCTCGCCCATGGCGAATGAGGTAGAGAAAAGTGAGACAAAGAGCAGGGCAAGAAACATTTTTAGGGCCTCAGAGTTTTCTAGTCAGTTAACATCCCATAGACGTGAGAGCTTGAAGTTTTTATCATAGAGCAAATCAATTCAGAGGACGTCATTATGCTACTGAGATTCGCTGTACTTGGGTATTTTTTTTTCCTCTCTACCGCCTTTGCCACTCCTTGTGAACTGTACCGAGATGCCCTGCGCATTCCGCACTTAAAAATTACTGATGAAAAAAATTTCTCCTATTGCTTTGGCTACATGCACGGACGAGACCGTGCTTGGATGATGGATTATTTCCGCCGCTCAGCTCTCGGCACCAATGCCGAAGTCTATGGTTTCTCACACCTCAAGGGCGACATGATGATGCGCCTGCTGGATGTGCCACGCATGGCTGAAAAATTGTGGAGTAATTTGCTTCCACAGGAAAAAGAGCTCTTGGAGATTTACGCCAGCGGCGTCAACCAGGGATTTCGCTTTGCCAAGCAGACGCCCACCAAAGAGTTCCAGGACAACTATCCTCATCCAGAGGATTGGAAGCCCCAGCACACACTGATGGTGCTCCTGCTGCAATCCTTTGATCAGACCCGCAAAAGTTTTTACACCGAGTGGCTCGAGTCTCAGACCCAAAAGAAGTGGGGGGTGAGAGCGCAAGACCTGGTGGACTCTGATGCAGTCCCTTGGGAAACGACGATCTTGAAAGAGGGCGAGTATCTTGTGGGTGCTCAGAGTGCGCAGAAAAATACTCTCAACCTTTTACCTCAATTCTTCGCCCAGATCCCCTCACTCTTCGGAGACCAAGCGGGCTCTAATAACTGGGTCGTCGAAGCCAATCG
>JAJTIF010000364.1 GCA_021299675.1 Pseudomonadota bacterium
AAGCAATGATGGCTTCTACAGGGGTGCAATATGAGCCACGCAACATTACGTCCAAGCAGTGAAGTTAGCCTTAATAACAATGAAATTGTTCTTAACAAAAGACCCGTGAACATCCGCGATTTTCTAATGACCTTCCGCAACCACCACCTCTATACACTAGAACTACAGAACATCTCCATTATAATGCAGACCATACCCGACTTAATAATTGCCTTTATCGACCAGGAGAAAATCCTGCAGGTGCTAAATCAGTTCATTGAAAATTCACGGAGTGCCCTACCGGAAGGCGGAGACATCTATCTCAAGGCATATCGCCAATCTGATACCGTGATTATCTCTCTGATCGATAACGGGTCTGGTATCAAAGAAGAAAATCTAAAAAAAATCAATCTCGGCCACACAAACTTTATCGTGGGCAAACAGGTCAAGCTTGGTGTGGGGCTTTTCATCTCCCGCTGGATTGTGCAGGCGCACGGGGGGCAGATAAGTGTTGATTCACAGGTAGGCCAGGGATCTAAGGTTTCTGTCTGTCTCCCCTTGTACTGTTAGTTCCATGAATAATTTACAAGCTCATAAGATCCAGCCCTAAGGACGTGATAAATTTTCTTATGCTTAAAATTCTATATTCTTTTCTAGCCTTATTGCCAATTTATGCTGAAGCCAGAGACCTTAAGATTTTAGTGTCGGATATCGATGACACCATCAAAGTCTCCCATGTACTGGACAAAGACTCTACGGTGGCCAATGCTTTCACTCGCAAGAATTCGTTCCTTGGTATGGCGGAGCTTTACCAGGCACTCAAGAGAGAAAAATCAGTAGACCAGATTTACTACCTCTCCAATGCACCTGTCTGGTTGATGTATCCCTTTCATAAAAAATTTTTGAAGCGCACCGGCTTCCCCGTTGACGGGCTCATTCTAAGGAAAGATATCCGCGATCGAGACCACAAGGTTAGTGCTCTTCGCCACATTATCCTAACCCAAAAGCCTTCTGAGCTCTTGCTCATCGGCGATAACGGTGAGCAGGACACGGTAAAGTACCACAAGATTGCCAAAGAGTTTCCTCAGCTCAAGATCACTACGTACATCCATCAGGCTTATTCTCAGATAGAGTTCAAAGGCAGCCGCGGGCAGCTGCTTGAGAAGAATCAAATAGGATTCGCGACCTCGATTGATCTTGCGGCAGATCTCTTCACTAAAAAAATGCTGAGTCCCCATAGCTATCGACGAATAATGACAACACTTGCTCCACTCGCATTGACTGAGGATGATGAGATTGAGCGAGGCAAGCCGATGATGTTTCCGGCGTGGTTTGACTGTAGAGACTTCACTCTTCATTCGCTTCCAGTGCCAAGTATCGAGGAAATAGATTTGGTGGAAAAAATGGAGCAACGGATTCGCGAGCGCTGTGCCCGCGAACCCTACGAAGACTAATCTAGGTGCCCTTGGGATAAGTATTTCTCAGCTAACTCCTCAGCAATATAGCCGATCGCATAAGGAACAGAATCATGATCATTAGCTGAGTCGTGGAGGAATCCATTAAGGTGAATCCACTCGTGCACGAGGTTTGAAGAAATCTGACTGATGCTGTAGCGAGAGTAGAAGCGGCCGTTGACATTGATCGTGTTAGTCTTGCCAGGGTTCGTGTAGCCGATCACCTTACTCCAACTGCGAAAGTAGCGACGTACATCAAAGTTCATTTCACCCTGGTTGCTCTCCCCGCCCACCAGCTCTTTGCCCTGCATAAGGTACTCGTAAACTTGCTCGTTACTCATCCCGCGGTTCGAAGAGTAGCTGCGTTTACCATCAGAGCTTTTAAAGTTAATCACTCGCTCCTTAAACTCATTGGAGTTAATCACCGCTTCAATGATGCTGTAGCTATCGAGGACTTTTTGTTTCTCGACTCCACTCTTCGGGAAGCCGGAGAGGTTGCCCCCAACTACTTTGAGAAAGCCCGTGGGAACTTGTTCAGCAAAGCCGAGCTCCGTGGGGAAAAAGTTGAGTTTAGTTTTCTCTTGATTCTCAGTATGGGCGTAGAGATTCAAAGTCATGAGGGTACAGATCATCCCGATAAGCATTTTCATCTTCTGTCCTTAGAAGTGGTTTTAATGCTTTTCGGAATTTATGATTCTTGGGAGAAACTATTTTTGGTAGGGGCAATCTCTGCCTAGCTGAAGCTCCAGGCGAGCAGGCGGCTCTTCTTCTGACCTTGTTGCATTTCGAGTAATTTAATGGATTTGGGCTCTTTTCTCTCGAGATACTTGATTAGACCGGGGGTGTGATCGTCTTTTGAAACGAGAGATGAAAACCATTTCACTTGGTTTCTAAACCGCACACTTTCATCAATTAATTTCTCAATAAAAGCGTACTCGCCCCCTTGGCACCACAACTCATTGCTGACGCCGCCAAAGTTGAGCTTGGCTTTGCCTTGTAGCCCCAGGTTGGTGCGTTTTCTTTGGGTGCCCGCCTGTGCCTCTTCAGCGGAGGCATGAAAGGGAGGGTTGCAAATCACGAGATCAAAACTTTCTTTATCACCCACCACCCCGCTCAGCTTGTGGCTTGGGTTGGGCTGCAGACGCAGCTCGATCGAGCGCTGCAAATTATTTTTGTCCACGATGAGCTGGGCGGCTTTTAGGGCATCGGCAGAGATATCCGTCGCAACGAAGCTCCAGTTAAACAGACTTACTCCCAGAAGCGGATAAATGCAGTTAGCCCCAACTCCTAGGTCTAGCACCCGAAGGTTTCGAGGGTTTTGAAAAAGACGGGCCACATGCAAGAGATGATCACAGCGGCCGGGAACTGGTGGGCATAAAAAAGCCTCTGGAATCTCCCAGAAATTCACGCCGTGATGAGTTTTCAACAGCGCTGCATTGAGGGCCCTCACAGCCTTGGGGTCATCGAAGTCGATCGTGTCGTCGCCGCGCTTAGACTTCACCACAAATGATTTGAGCTCAGCTGAAACTTGTATCAGCTGAGTGAAATCGTAACCGTTTCGGTGTGGGTTGTCCGGATGCATCTAGAGATGGGTGTAAGGGAGCGACTGGAACTCTTGCATGCCGGAGTGGCAGTTATCGCTTGAGAACTGCATGCTGCCTTTGATGTCGACGAGCTTCACATCAGTGGCATCTTTGTTCATCTCAAGAGTGGCCGTAATTTCTGACTGGTAGGAATCGCCACACCAGCCTCCAGAAAACTGAGTGTAGAGGTCCCACACCAAAAAGACCACTTTACCTGATGGGGTTGGGATGGGTCTTTCCATAGAAATCACTTTGGTTTGGCTTACACCGTCCAATGAGTAAGAGAGCACGGCTTCACTTTTGCCGAAGACTTCGAGCTTGAGCTTAATGTTATTGATACAGAACTCGCTCGGAAGAGTTACGTCCGTGACTTCTGGAACACCTTGGCGCTGGTAGCACTCCGAAGCCATGGCCGAAAAAGACACGAGCAAAGCGATCAAAGCTGTTTTCATAAAAGACTCCTTAAAGATAAGAGTTGTTTTTACCCTTGCCCATATCATTTGGTAAATGGGTCTTTATGTTAGGTTTTCGTCAATGGGAAAAAATTGAAGATTTTACTCAGCGGCAGGGGGCTGAGGACTCGTGCGTTTGGCTTTCCGCTCCTCCACGATGTCGACGATCAAAAGCGCGAGGGCCTGCTCGATGGGGCTTGGGCCCTGGGACGTTTTGATTTTTTTGGTTTTAAAAAAGCCACTGATAAGAGCGATGATAAAGACGATGAGAGAACTGCCGGCAATGAGACAGCCTAGCAAAATCTCCTGCTCCCACTCTTGCGCCAGCTTACTCAGCACCATCGAGAGGCCGATACAGAAAAATGCGAGAGCGGCAGCAGCGATGAAAAGGCGCATGAAAAGCATTTTGATCACAGTCAAAATCTCCTCACTCAGGCCTTGCGTCTTCTGGCTTACAAAGGAAAACAAAACTTCGAGCACCCGGGTCAGGGCGTCCATT
>JAJTIF010000291.1 GCA_021299675.1 Pseudomonadota bacterium
CTCCAGAACTTTGAGGTTTTGAAAGCCACTCATATCGTCGGAGAGTTTCTTTAACGAGGGTGCCTCGAGGTAGAGCTCGGTGAGGTGGGGGAAAACCTGTAGATCAAAAGGGAGCTTGTCCTCTTTGATCTTGAGTCTAAGGGCACTCACATTTTGTGTGTCGGAGAGTGCCTTGGAGAGATTCTTAAAGAGCATCCTAATCCTCGCGAGAGATTCCGATAAAGTCTAAGAGAGTTTCCATTGTTCCAAAGTTAATCAGTGCTCCTGCTTCTCGCTGCACTTTTTCTTTGGCGTGAAAGGCGACACCAAGACCTGCAGCTCTGAGCATCGGCAGATCATTCGCCCCATCACCCACGGCCACCACTTGCGAGAGACTCAGGTTCAACTGGCGGGCCAAGGTCGAGAGGATCTCGGCTTTGGTTTGAGCGTTGAGAATCTCTCCACTGATTTTTCCTGTGAGCACGCCAGTCTGAATCTCGAGCTCATTGGCAAAATAAAAATCCATCTGCAAGCGAGCGGCAAAGAGTTGGGCGAAGTAGCGAAAGCCTCCGGAGGCGATGGCCGTCTTTATTCCATGCGAGCGAAGTCTTTCGAGACACTCAGCGACTCCCGGATTGAGTGAGATGCGGTTAAAAACTTTTTGAAGCGCAGTTTCCGGAAGACCTTGAAGAAGCGCCACACGGGCCCTCAGTGACTCGTCAAAATTGAGCTCTCCTTGCATGGCTTTCTCTGTGATGAGTTTCACTCTATCACCTACGCCTGCCTCTATGGCCAGCTCGTCGATGACTTCAGCTTGAATGAGCGTCGAATCCATGTCAAAGACCACGAGTCTTGGGGGCTGAAAGTGAGAGGGGATGAGCGCGAGATCGAGGTTGAAAGACTTTGAGAGCTCCCAAAGCGAGCGGCCTTGTTGACGGGCCTCTTCTACTTTGTGTTGTCTCTCTGGATTAACCGTTGGAGACAGGATAAGGCGCGTGCCTGGAGTCACAGACTGCCCTCGCGCAGTTTCTTCTTCGTTTCATCGCGTTTGAGTTTGAGAGAGCGGATCATGTCGATAGAGTAACTGATGGCAGAGCCTAGCGAGAGAAGACCTGCGATCCAGATGAGAATCGTCCCGATCTCATGCCAGGGGAGTCCAAGCCATGGGTAGCCCATCATGATCATGGGAATCGCAGTCATCTGGAAGCCCGTTTTCCATTTGCCGCCTTGGCTGACAGCAATGGTGATGCCTTCGTGGTTGGCCAGCAGGCGCAGAGAGGTCATATACATCTCACGCAATACGAGGATGATCACCACCACCACATGCACGCGATTCATTGCGGCCAGCATGATGAGAGAACTCACGACCAGAAATTTGTCGGCGATGGGGTCCAGGAAAGATCCTAAGACGGTCACGATGTTGCGGCGACGAGCGATCCAGCCGTCAAAAAAATCAGTGATACTGGCCACCACAAATGTCCACGCCGCCAGGTGGGAGAGAACCCAAGTCGGGATTGTTCCAGTTCCGTGATGGGGACGATCGACAAAATAAAGCGAGAGCACCACTAAGGGGATGAGTAGCATCCTGAGAATGGTCAGGCGGTTGGGGAGATTGTCGATTTCTAGGTCGTTGTGATGGGAACTCATATGATCAACCTTACCAGCGATTCAGGTCGTTGGGCAAAAGAAAGCTTTTCCCTGTGGACGCCCGGGCAGGAGTCGCTATCATTAAACATATAAAAAATAGCCAAGGAAGGTTCATGACAGAGCGTCGATTTAATCTCATTAAAACGGATTTTGAGCAGCACGAAAAACGCACATTCCCACGTTTTCCCTTCTGTTACCTAACTTTTAAGCCAGAGGAGTCAGCTCGCGCTCATGAGATTAAAGATATTTCCTTGACTGGGATGCAGTTGGGCACCAATGCCGATAGTAACGCCTACAGCGAAGGCCAAGTGCTGAGCGGTATTGTTCACTGGCTCGGTCAAGAACTTCACATGCATGGCAAAGTAATGTGGTCAACTAAAGGGCGCGTGGGGGTAGAGTTCACTAAGCGTCAGGAGCTGACTCAGTCGTTACAAAAATTTCTTTCCCTTGAGCGTACAGTGAAGGCTCTCAAACCCCTTCATCGCGTCGACTATGGGGCTGAGTTACCAGCCAAACTCAAGTATTGGTTGCGTGCGGATGGGCCCGCGGAGCTTTTCGTATGGCAACATCAGGACGGGGAGTTATCGCAGTTTCAAATTCTTCTTTTTGACATTTTCGTTGAATGGAAAGATGGCCTAGGTCTTAAGACCGGCCGAATCATGTCCAAAAGAAATGTCGATACTCCGCTTCTCGATGAAGATGAGATCGTGTTTCGCGTGGATGAAGGCATCGATGATAACAAGTTGCAGCGCGCGCGCTCCCTTGTGAGCCTCTTCTCTGAGGATCTGCTTCAGACCAGTGCCAAAGAATTTTTGCTGATGAAACTCTACTGACGAAGACCTTCGTCCTATGTAGAATAGTCTCAAACGTTTTTTGGGAGATATCATGAACAGAAACCTCGCCTTGGAATTTGTCCGAGTGACTGAAATGGCTGCTATTGCTTCTGCTCGTCTGATGGGACGAGGAGACGAGAAAGCGGCTGATCAGGCCGCCGTGGATGCCATGCGCACCATGCTCGACTCCATCGACTGCCAAGCTACGGTGGTGATTGGTGAAGGTGAGCGCGATGAAGCGCCCATGCTCTACATCGGTGAAAAAGTGGGATCTGGAAAAGGCCCGCAGCTCGAAATAGCTCTGGATCCACTCGAGGGGACTACCATTTGCGCAGTCGGTGGCTATAATGCCATTTCCGTGATGGCGATCGCAGAAGCAGGTTGCATGCTTCATGCTCCTGATATGTATATGAATAAAATCGCAGTGGGTCCTGACTGCAAAGGCATCATTGATATTCGTCTGTCCCCAACTGAAAACCTAAAACGCATCGCTGACGCGAAGAAAGCTCGTATCCAGGATCTCACCGCTGTCGTGCTGGATCGGCCCCGTCATAAAGACCTGATTGAAGAGATTAGATCTACTGGAGCTCGCATTCAGTTGATCGGAGACGGTGATGTGTCATCGGCGATTGCCACGGCCACTCCTGACTCAGGCGTGGATGTTATATTTGGTATTGGCGGAGCACCCGAGGGTGTTATTGCCGCAGCAGCTCTTCAGTGTCTGGGAGGAGATTTTCAAGGGATCCTTATTCCCCATGGCCCCGACGACGTTGAGCGTGCCCGTAAGATGGGTGTGACTGATATCAAGAAGGTTTTCAAGATTGAGGATTTGGCCCGCGGTAACTTAATGTTCTGCGCGACCGGCGTGACGAAAGGAAGCTTCCTCGACGGTGTCGTCTTCAAGCCCTGGGGCGCGCTGACTCACTCTCTTGTTATGCGCTCAGAGTCTGGCACCGTTCGCCACATCCGCGCGGAACATCACTTTGATAAGAAACCACGTTATTAAAAAAAGGAATTTCTATGGCCAAGGCAGAACGTACTGAAGTTTTTGATGTGGATTGTAAAAAACTCTACACAGCGATCACAGACTATAAGTCCTACCCAAGCTTTGTGGATGGCATGAAGTCGGTGGAAGTCCTCTCTCAGTCTGCGACGGGAGCGAGTGTGAAGTTTAACCTCAACCTCATCAAAGAAGTGACTTACACCCTCGAGCTCAAGCACAACGAAAACAAAGAAGTCAGCTGGACACTCAAGTCGGGCGATCTCATGAAGGTCAATAACGGCGGCTGGAAGCTGAAAGATCTCGGTAACGGCAAAACAGAAGTCACTTACCACCTCGAGGTGGAGCTCAAAGGATTTTTTCCGGGTCTGGGCATGGTTGAAAAAACGATGGTCGCCACGAATCTTCCCATGAACATGAAGGCGTTTGCGAAGAGAGCGAGCTCGCTATGAGTGAAAAAAATAAAATGAACGTCGGAGATATCCTCAAGACCGCCGTTTCTGCTGGAGTCTCCGCGGCCTCTCTGGGCGAAGAAGCCGTGAAGGGATTGCTGGAAAACGCCAAGAACGTGAAAGGCGAAGTGGTCACTCAGATCAAGGCCGAGCTCAAGGGCTGGCTGGATAAAGTGGATCTCTCCAAAGAGATTGATCGCGTACTCAAAGACTACGACATGGAAGTCAACGCGAAGATCAGTTTTAAAAAGAAAAAAAAGTCGGATGACTCAGAGTAAGCTCGCGCAAAACTTAGCCACGATCCAAGCTGAGCTCCAGGGCTCTCCCTCCCAGCTGCTTGTGGTCTCGAAAACCCGCTCCGTCGAGGAGATCCGCAGTCTCTACCTCGCGGGCCAGCGCCACTTCGGTGAAAACAAAGTTCAAGAACTCCTCGAAAAAGATAGTACCCTGGCTGACCTGACTGACCTTAAGTGGCACCTGATCGGGCATCTGCAATCGAATAAAGTGAATAAGCTCAAAGGCATCACCCGTCTCGTGGCCGTGCATTCAGTGGATTCACTCTCTCTCCTAGAAAAACTCACTCA
>JAJTIF010000170.1 GCA_021299675.1 Pseudomonadota bacterium
CAGGGCCTCAAACACCAGCGAGCCCACGTGCATGACTCCAATGGAGTGAAGGTAGCGAGTGTGAGTGGCCCCAGGAAAGACGAACTCAGAAAAACCGAGGTGCTTAATGTTGCGCAGGCGTTGAAAGAAAGGATGTAGGATGATTTGCTTTTCAGCGTCGTCGATGGCAATTGAGCCGTGGACAGGGTCTCTGATTTCCATGCTTATCCTTCGCTTATTTTTTTCCGATTCACTTCGAGCCATCGCGCGATGTCTCTACTTTCAAACATCGGTTTGTCATCAATATACAAGCAAGGCACGGTGGTGCGCCCGGTGGTTTTCTGGTGTCGATCGCGGTGTTGAGGATTTTTTCTCACGTTACAAAGCGTGACCTTTGAGTTGAGTTCTTGGTCATCGATGACTTCCAACACAATCTGGCAGTAGGGACACTCGTCGTAGTAAAATAGTTCTAATTTCATAGCTAAAAAAAGTGGCCCTCGAAGGGCCACTCATATCCTGGTGTGTGGACTTAATAATCTTCGTCTTCTTCTTCCTCTTCGTCTCCGCTCGGCTTCTTCGGGCCCTTCACGTACTCTTCGTCTTCGTCGAAGACTTCTTCGTCTTCTACTTCTTCCGGATTATCAAGTGCTTCTTCGTAGCCCCAGCCGTAACCAAAGCTGCCTTCTTCGTCTTCTTCACCTGGGGCAAATTCCTCAGCAGGCTTGGCAGCAGCGTCAGCAGCAGGAGCTTCGTCTTCCTCAAATTCCGCATCGAATTCGTCTGCGCCGTCTGAGTTATAGTCCTCATCGAAACCGCCCGACTTGGCGTGGGCCGGAACTTTTGCCACTGCTGGGAGTACGACCACAGGCACTTTTTTAGATGTTTTCTCAGCCTTCTTCGCTGGAGCTTTTTCAACCTTCGCAGCTGCTGCTTTCTTTTCTACTTTTTTAGGAGCAGCTTTCTTGGCCACAACTTTCTTCGCGGGTGCTTTTTTAGGAGCGGCTTTCTTAGGTGCAGCTTTTTTCGCTACCACTTTCTTCGCGGGAGCTTTTTTGGGAGCAGCTTTTTTTACAGGAGCTTTTTTGCTCGGCGCTTTTTTAGCGGGAGCCTTCTTGGCTACTTTCTTTGCTGCCTTCGCGGGTTTTTTTGCTGTTGGTTTTTTTGTTTTTTTGCCTGCCACGATTAAGTCCTTTGCTGAAAAATAAATCTGGGAAGAGTCAGTAGTATAAAGTCCCGTAATTTGTTGGGCAAGCCTCAGTGATTGACCGTGGGCGGTATTCCAAGAGCTTCTTTATCAAGAGCGTTTTTAAATGCTTTTTGTTTAATGTCGGTCGCACCCACCGTGCCCGCTCCCTCTGAGTAAAGGGAGAAACTCGACTGCGACTGATTATAGGTCCCGCTCGATGTTCTCAGTGAGTCAATGGTGACAAATTTAGTTGAATAGCCGGTGCGTCGCATGACCTCGTCTGTCCCACCGCCTGAGGCGAGAGGCGGACTTAAAACACCCAGGTCACTGGGCCCTCGACCAGGTCCACCCGGCAGGTAGCCGGTGAGGAGTTGATTGTAGCTGGTGATCCCTCCGGCAGAGCCCGCCGAGAGGGTGGTATAGTACATGGTATAGACATTGGGGTCGATGGGATCGAGGGAATTGATGTTGTTAAAAAACTTATCCATCTTGGCAGAAAGATCTTCGGGGCAACCAGCGGTGGAGCCCACAGATACGCCATCCGCTCCCCCTGGACCGAGGTAAAGATAGATGAATGCCCCAGCGATGCTGTTACAGGTTCCCGGGTTTGAGTCGGGGGCGCCGGAAAAATTAAAATCAGAAATTCTCTCCGCGGCTCTTTTGTACTCACCACTGTTCATGTTGAAGATGGAGAGCGCCACTTTGTTCATGGTGTCCCGGTATTTCTTGATGGCACCGGACTGGTTACTGAGAAACTGTTTGATGGTATTTTTGACGTCATCTGCTGTTTTATAGAGAGCGTCTCCTTGAGATCCGTAGAGTGGAGCATACATCTGCGCGAGCTTCGTTCCATCGGGTAACTCGGCTCCGGCGAGGAAGCCGAAGGTGTCAAGCTGTGCACCTTCCGAGAAACTAGATGGAAAAGGAATCGTGTAATTTGCGGCCTCATAGCGCGTGGGGCCTCGCGCTCGGATGATGGATTTCTTGATGTCCTCAGGGGAGTCGGCGCTGATCAAATTCGAACGAAATTTTCCGAACTGATTTTTTTGATACAGACCTGAAGCGTAGCTGCCACCACCAGCTTCATTGGGTTTGATGATGTTCATGGCTGCGCTGGTTTGATAGGTGTCCGGGGAGAGGGAGGTTTCCACGAAGTCATAAACTAGGTTAGGAACGCCGAACATGATGCCTGGGCCAGAGATCCAGCCACCGATAGGATCATCTGGCTGGGCGATCCAAAATCGCCCTTGTGGAGTATCAGAAATATTGAAGGGGATAGGAATCCCGGCAGCGAATTCTCCGGGACCCAATACCTGGTTGGTGCCTTTTTTCTTAAGTCCTGTGAGATCTAGTCCTGAAATATAGGGTGTGGAGCGGCGTTTGTTGGCTGAGTTTCGTGGCTTCACAAAAGTGCCGCTGTCATCGTCACCAAAGAGCGCTGGCCCAATTCTTCCACCCATGGGTTTCGCTGCTGCGTAAGCCGTGAGTTTGATTTTATTGGCGGTGAAAGGATTAAAAAGTCCAGAGTAAAACGCTTCGCCCTTGACCGCATAGTAGGTGATCAAATCGGGATTTTTATAAAAACCCATCGGGTAGGCTGGAACCGGTACCGCAATCTTTGAGACGTCACAGGCACCTTCTGCACGCACGCCCTGGCCTTCGATCGAGAGCGTGTTATCGACCGAAATGAGTGCTGTGAAAAAGGTCGCGAGGTTCACCAACTGTAGCTTCAGGTCGAGGTAGCTCTTGGAGATGTTTCCGCCCGGGATCAGCAATGTAGAGAGTGATTTGTCGGCGAAGTCACTTACGGGAGTGGGGGCTAGTTCGGTGAGGGTGAAGGAAGCCTTCATGTCCCGGTCGTCTTGATTCCCGATGTTCCGGTAGGCTGACCAGAAGGCTTTTGTCGGGCGCTCGTTGCCAAAGTGTTTCTCTGTCTCAAATTGAGTCACTGTTTGGCAGCCAGGCATGCCCTCGCCGGGATTAGAGCACACCGGCTGAACCGGAGTCCGGTTGACGGCGTTCTCGAGATTTCTCACTCGGATGGCGATCTCCATCGCCTTTGGCCACGCCCCCGTGCGATCGGAGGCGATCTGAGGCGCATCGGAGAAGGCGTTCATCGACTGAGTTTCCTCGGGGATGTTAAACGCCCACATAGTGGTTACGTTGTAGTTGAGCTGCGAGCGCTTCGAGCAGTCATCGGTTTTTTCTCGCACGATCGCATCGATGAATGAGGAGGTGGTCTCATCGATCCCCACAAGGTTGGTGGGTTCGAAACGCGGGATACCGGGGATGGCGTAGCGACGGCACACATTCGTTCGCACACCAGCGTAGTGGATACACACAGAGGGGAAGTTGTAGACGTCAGTCCCCGTGGCGTTGTTGATGTTGGGGTCCGGCTGCATGGTGTATTTCATCAGGCCATTAGCGCTGGGGGAGACGGTGTTTTCGACGTCTTCGATATTGAGGTTCCCAAGCACGTAGTACTTGAACATCCACTCTTTATAAACGTTGCGCATTTCCCAGTTGAGATAACCAATCCGATTGAGCATGCGTGCCTGCACAGCTGCTCCGGCGTAGGCACCTGCATCCGTGGCGTTTTGCAGATTAATCTTGGCTTTGACGAAGAGACCAATGTTGATCACGAACGCGATGATCGAGATCAACACGATCAGCGAGGAAGCAAAAAAGATGCTTATTTGGCCCTGCTCGGGGGAGCGTTTTGGCCCTTCTTTATGGGAACTTCTGGAAATCATGTAAGAGCATTTTGGTATGGGATTTGGAGTGTGTAAAGCACTCGATACGTGGGCCTTGGATCGAGTTGCGGTACGTTTGTTGGCTGGGCCGTCCCCCCTCAAAATCTATCTGTTCGAATTCCCACCACAACTTATCTATCACCCTGGGCCCCGCGGGGGGCCCAGCGGCCATTTCTGCCCGCTTAAGGCTGAAGCTTAGACTGTGCTTTAATAGAGAGAGGAGAGTGCCAAAATGAGAAATAAAGATTGCTACTGTGCTTTGTGTCGAACCCCTCGGGTGGTGAGATACTCGCGCACACTGAAGCCAATTCATTACGCACAAGTGACTCTCTTCACTGTGGCGACCACCTGGCTCTTTTTTCCATGGCTCGAGTTCAAAGCTCTGGGAAGTTTTTTTATTTATTGGGCGGCTTTTGAGTTCTCACAAAAAACCCTCTACCGCAGGGATCTAAAATGCAAATCCTGTGGCTTTGATCCCACCTGGTATAAGCGTGATGTGAAGGTGGCGCGCCGGCAGGTAGAAGAATATCTGGCTAAAAATCCCCAACTCTTGCAACGCAATACAAGAAGCTCAGCGGATTCAAATTTTTCCTCCAGACAGTAAATAATTTCTCATAAGATTTATTTATAAACTTCATTTCAAGACTTTAGCGCTCCTATCTCTTGGCACATTCTTGCATAAGTAGGCCCTTGTGAGAAACCTGAGCATTTAACTTGTGACTCGTTTGGGTTAGAGTTTTCTCTCGTGGTGGAAATCACATTAACAATTATGCCTCACCATCAGGCAAAGGAGATTTTATGAGTGTTAACAAAGTCATCATTCTCGGTCGTCTTGGACAAGACCCAGAACTGAAGTACACACCAGGCGGCGCGCCGGTTTGTAACTTCTCTCTCGCGACGACAGAAGCTTGGACTGACAAGTCCGGCCAGAAGCAAGAAAAAACTGAATGGCACCGGATTGTGGTTTGGGGCAAGCTCGCTGAGCTTTGCAACCAATACCTCGCCAAGGGTCGCCAGGCTTTCATTGAAGGGCGGCTTCAAACTCGTTCATGGGACGACAAAGACGGCAACAAGCGCTACACGACTGAGATCAATGCTTCAACGGTGCAATTTATCGGTGGCCAAGCGAGCGATCGCTCAGAGAAGAACTTCGACTCTTCTATGGGCCAGGGTGCAGCTCCAATGGATATGAACCAAGACTATAAGGTTTCTACAGACGCACAATTTGCTTCTGACGATATCCCATTCTAGGCCCTGAGAAAACTGACTATTAAAGTTGTCATAGGAGGCTCACTTCGGTGGGCCTCTTTTTTGCCTATCTCGCTAATAATGCATCCGTGAAAAAGACCATGGTAAGATGACCTTGATGCTTACCACGCCCGCACTGAGAAGTTTCTTCTCGATCAGATACGATTTGATCGCCACTGAAGACGCACTTCCATACGATCTCTTCGTGAATTCCTCTTCTCTCAAAGAGAAAGAAAAATTCGTACGTATCTTTCCTGCGGGAGAGGAACTCTCGGTGGAAGACATTCAAAATCTTCGTAAAAAATATTTTCAGCTCTACGTCCCTGAAGACCAGCGGCACTTGTATCTAAAAAGCCTAGTGCAAACAGATCAGTACGATGACTTGAATAAGGCCCTGCTCATCAAAGATTCGGCACTCGAGTACCTCGGCAGAATTTTTGATGGAGACCGAGAGTTCTCGACGGAGCTCTTAGAATCTAACATAGAGGGCTGTCGCGAGGTGGTCGAGAACATGGTGGACCTGCTTGGGGAATACGGGATTGATGACCTCAAGGGCTTGATAGGAAACTTAAGTTTCCATGATTTTTATACCTACGACCATTCTATTAACGTTTCCATGTATTGCATTTCAATCTGGCGCATGGCCCATCCAAAGGCCCCTCGCTCGGAGCTTGTAAACATAGGACTTGGTGGCCTCTTGCACGATCTGGGAAAAGTAAAAATTCCTACGCACATCCTCAATAATCCAGGAGGCCTATCTGATGCAGAGTACGAAGTCATCAAGCAGCACCCAGGCTTTGGCCTCGAGCTACTCTTGTCCGGACATGTGAAAGTGCATCCGTCTCTGGACATCAATGTGATTGCTCGGATCATTCACGAGCACCACGAAAACTGGAACGGGGAGGGCTACCCATCGAAAATCCGCGAAGACGACATTCACCCCATGGCGCGTGCGTGTACCATCGCTGATTTCTTTGACGCGATCACGACAAAAAGATCTTACAATCAGGTCATGCATATTGCTGATGCGATGAATGTCATGAGAAAGTTCAGGGGCGTCAAGCTCGAGCCTGCGCTCTATGATCTTTTCGAAAAGTCCGTGGATTTCGTCAAAGCGGATGTCAAAAAAGACCTACGGCTCTCAGATCGATTTGACCCCACTATCCCTTGGGAGAGACTCCCGCTCGAGGAAGTAAAGGCGCTCAAGAATGCGGACTTTGGTAAGACTAGAATCGTCGGTGATAAGAAGGATGCTAAGAAGTCTTAGTCTCCTCTTCTTTTTATTTTCATTTCCTCTTCTCGCCAAGACACCCCTTATCTCCGGCGAGCTGCTTGACCCAAAAAACCGTGGAGACTTTCTTTCTCATGAAGAGTGGGCGGGGATTTCTTTTCCTATCGGCGAGATCGTAAAAATAAAAAAACAGCTCGAAGACATCACCGGTGAAAAACTGTTTGCCCTTTCGGACTCATACCTCATGGTCGTGACCTCAGAAGAGTGGTCCATCTTAAAAACGGCACTCAAGATGAGTGAGATCGATAAACTCATTGGTGAGCACAAGCTTAATTTTTTGAAACTCCAGCCTCACTGTCTGGCGCGTTTAGAGGGAAAGGTGGGAGAGGTGAGTTACTCGCAATGGGCGCTCGTGCTCAAAGAAAACCAGGCGCTCGAAGATTTTCGCCGGGACCTGCGCAGACTTTTCCGTGCGCGTGGAGGCTTGGGTGATGAATTTCAAGTAAGTCGCTGGAAGCCGCTCTTAGTGGTCGGCTTCAGCTCGAGAGAATTCTTCGACCAAGATGGCCTGATCAAATCGACTCAGGCCAAGTGCATCTATAAGTACTAGTAGCCGCAGTAGCTGGCATCCACAACGTTCGAGTTACTGCCGATCCTATTTCCATGGGCATCGACTTTATAACAGTAGCGGTTGCCTGAGCTCCCTGAGTAGAAGAGGTTGGCGTAGCTAACGTGGCAGTGAGAGTCCTCTACCACGTTGGGGCCCCCTCCAATTCGAATCCTATCTTTATC
>JAJTIF010000199.1 GCA_021299675.1 Pseudomonadota bacterium
AATCAGTTTTCAAAAGCACGAGATGGTTATCTGTTCCACCGCTCACCAGATCGATGCCAGCTCCTTGCAGAGTCTCGGCGAGGACTTTGGCATTCTTCACCACTTGTTCTTGGTAAGTCTTAAAACTTGGCTCCAGAGCTTCTTTGAAAGCCACAGCTTTGGCGGCAATAACATGCTCGAGAGGTCCGCCTTGAATGCCGGGGAAAATTTTAGAGTTAAATTTCTTCGCCCACTCCTCACTGTTGGTGAGAATGATCCCTCCGCGCGGGCCGCGCAGTGTCTTGTGAGTGGTGGAGGTGATCACATCCGCATAGCCTACTGGACTGGGGTGCATTCCCGCGGCTACGAGTCCTGCGATGTGGGCCATGTCGACCATGAAGACAGCATCAATCGATTTTGCGATCTCGCTGATTGATTTGAAATCGATGAAGCGGGGATAAGCGGAAGCACCGGCGATGATCATCTTCGGGCGCTCACGCTTGGCGATGGATTCGACCTGATTGTAGTCAATGGTCTCTGTCTTTGGGTCAAGGCCATAGTGGTGAGCTTTATAAAGAAAGCCCGAGAAATTGACCGGTGAGCCGTGAGTGAGGTGTCCGCCTTGCGCCAGATCCATGCCCAGGAATGAGTCTCCTGCTTGCATGACGGCCATGTAGACAGCCATGTTCGCACCAGAGCCCGAGTGGGGTTGCACGTTGGCAAAATTCACGCCAAAGATTTTTTTAATCCGCTCGATCGCTAGTGTTTCTACGTGATCGACGAACTCACAGCCATTGTAGTAGCGCTTGCCGGGATAACCCTCAGCGTATTTGTTCGTGAGGACTGAGCCCTGTGCTTCCATGACGGCGCGAGAGCAATAGTTCTCACTTGCAATCAGTTCAAGGCCTTCTTCTTGGCGATGAGCTTCCGCTTTAATGTACTTGAAAACTTCCGGGTCTACTTTTTCCATCCAGCTCATGCTTAGCCTTTCTTGAAGAGTGTGCTTGAGTTTGTTCCACCAAATCCAAAAGAGTTGTTCAGCGCGTACTGAGGATCAACCTTACGGGCCTTATTGGGAACGTAGTCCAGGTCACACTGCTCGTCTTGATTCTCGAGATTTATCGTTGGAGCAATCATACCGGTTTCAAGGGCTTTTATGCAGAAGATACTCTCTAAGCCACCGGCGGCGCCTAACAAATGTCCAGTCATAGATTTCGTTGAACTCACCACGAGTTTTTTTGCGTGAGCGCCAAAGACACTCTTGATCGCATTGGTCTCGGCGATATCACCTTGGGGTGTGGAGGTGCCGTGAGCATTAATGTATCCCACCACTTCAGGCTTCACGCCAGCTTGGTTAAGGGCCTGATGCATACACGGAATCGTGCCCGCGCCTTCAGGATGTGGAGCTGTGATGTGATAAGAATCGCTGGTAGCTCCCCAGCCCACGACTTCTGCAATAATGCGAGCACCGCGGGCTTTGGCTTTCTCATAGTTCTCGAGCACAATCATGCCAGCGCCTTCGCCCATGACAAAACCATCTCGGTCTTTATCAAAGGGGCGGCTCGCGCGTTGTGGTTCTTCGTTTCTTTTTGAGAGTGCTTTCATGCTGGCAAAGCCGGCGACGGTGAAAGGAGTGATCACAGATTCTGTTCCACCAGTGATCATCGCATCTTGGCGGCCGAGCATGATTTCCGTCGCAGCGGCACCGATCGCGTGCGCTGAAGAGGCACAGGCTGAGGCGATCGAGTAGTTGAGACCCTGGAAGCCGTAGTGAATGCTCAAGAGTCCTGGGGCCATGTTCGGGATTACACTTGGGATGAAGAAAGGAGAAACCCGACGGGCACCTTTCTCAAGCAGAATCTTGTGGTGCATTTCAATGTGTGGGAAGCCACCTAGGCCGGTGCCTAGAATGATCCCAATGCGAGTCTTGTCGTAGTTAGCCTGGAGGAGTCCGGCCTGTACAATGGCTTCAGTGCCGGCGTGAAGAGCGTATTGATTAAAGACATCAAAACGTTCCTGGTCTTTAAGTGGCATGAGGTCTTCGGAAAGCTTGAAGTTTTTAACTTCACCGCCGAATGTAACAGGCATGCCTTCGATGTTTTGGTTTTGGAGTGTTGAAATGCCGGACTGGCCTTTGAGAGCGTTTTCCCAAACGGTCTTGAGATCATTTCCCAGACCACAGATTGCACCCATGCCAGTAACGGCGACTCTTTGCAGTTGCATAAAAGCCTCTCTAGAAATGCGAAGGCCCCTTTCGGGGCCTCGTTTTACTTAAGTAGTAACGACTTAGTGAGATTTTGTTTTGAGGTAGTTAACCACGTCACCGATGGACTTGAGGTTTTCTGTCTCATCTTCAGGAATCTCAACACCGAACTCATCTTCCATCTTCATCATGAGTTCAACCATGTCTAATGAATCTAGGTTCAGATCATCGACGAAAGTTGTGTTGGCGCTGATGTTCGCAGCATCCATCTTAGTAGCTTCGCTTACGAGTTTAATTACTTTTTCTTGAACTTCCATTCATATCTCCTGCAATGGGATTAAGTGGGTTGAGGGTATTAAATGTACAAGCCGCCGTCAATTTTAATCACCTCTCCGGTAATATATTTTGATGCGTCGCTAAGTAGGAAAGTCACGAGGTTAGCCACGTCTTGCGTTTCCCCAAACCGGCCCAGAGGGATATTTGCGGCATAAGTCTCTTTGGCTTTGTCGGGAAGGGCATCTGTCATTTCCGTAGTGATGAATCCAGGACAAACTGCATTGGCGCGGACCTGGCGACTGGCCAGCTCTTTAGCGACGGCTTTGGTGAAACCAATCATCCCAGCTTTGGTGGTGGCATAAACAGTCTGTGCGGCGTTGCCCATCAACCCCACAATCGAGCTCATATTCACAATACTGGCGCCACCGGCTTTCATCAGGTGCTTTGAGAGATAATTAGTGAGGATCATCGAGCCTTTAAGGTTCACGTTAAAGAGATCTTCGATGTCCTGAGGTTTTACTCTCAGCATGAGCTGATCTTTGGAGATGCCAGCGTTGTTCACTAGGCCCTGCAAAGTATTTCCCGCGGCAAAATAAGCATCGAGGGCTTTGGTCATCGCTTCAACATCAGTCACGTCAAACTTCAAAGCGGTGGCGCGACCGCCAGCTTTTTCAATTTCTGCCGCCAGTTCTTGAGCTTTGGTTTCGTCGCCACGGTAGTTAAAGACCACGTGAGCTTTTTGAGCCGCGAGAGTGAGAGCGATGGTTTTTCCAATGCCTCGTGAGGCACCGGTGACAAGAATGGATTTCGTGTTGAGGTCAGGAAAGTTCATGCTAAAAACTCCTCTAGTTTCTCCAGGGCCCCCACGCTATCGAGCGTGAGAATCTGAGCTTCAGGTTGGATACGTTTGATGAGACCTGAGAGAACTTTTCCCGGTCCCACTTCAATATATTTGGTGTTCGCTGGCAATGATTCAATCGATTGAGTCCACAGAACACTGCCACAGACTTGATCCACCAGGCGCTGGCGGATGCCTTCGGGGTTGGTGCCCACGGCGTATTCCTTGGCATCCACATTCGCCACATACGCGAGTGTGGATGGTTTGAGCGTGATGGTTTTTAGGTGGTGATCCATCACTTCTGCTGCGGGCTGCATGAGGCTTGAGTGGAAAGGAGCCGACACGTTCAGAGCAATCGCTCCGTGTTTTTCTGAGCAGTTGGTTTTGAGCCACTCGACGGCCCTGTCACAAGCTGCGGCATGGCCGGAGATCACGATTTGTTTGGGGTCATTGAAGTTGGCCGGCATGACCTTCTCTGTTGCGGTTGAGGCTGCTTCACAGGCCTTCTTCACCCAGTCTTCGCCGATCTTTAAAATGGCATACATCTTCCCCAGGCCCACAGGAACTGCATCCTGCATTGCCTGCCCACGTAGATTGACTGCTTTCACAGCATCTTCAAAACTCAGAACGTTGGCGGCTACGAGAGCGGAGTATTCACCCACCGAGTGACCTAGCACGCGATCAATTTTAACCTTTTTTGTTTTCAAGAGCTCAAACATTGCTACCGAGTGTGTGACGATCGCTGGTTGCGTGTACTCGGTTAGTTTTAATTTCTCTTCCGGTCCTTCGAGGCAGAGGGTGGTGAGAGAAAAACC
>JAJTIF010000322.1 GCA_021299675.1 Pseudomonadota bacterium
CGATGAGATTGGTCTCAAGCGTCTTGAGAATCAGCCATGGGCTGAGCTTTGTATCTTCCATGCCGAAGAGAAAGAGCGTGAAGAGGCACAGACCTACCGTCAAGCTTAACGCTGCAACAAACTGTATTTACTCTTAAAAAGGGCCTTAAATGAGGGCCCTTTTTTTTGTCTAAAATTTCGACAGTCTGCTTAATTTCCGACACTTATATCCCCCCCTATCCTAGCTAACTCCTCAATCTCACTATCGCTCTCTTGGCCCTTGTCTTGCTTTATTAATTACATACTTTGCGGGTCCAACGCTGGAGCCGCTTAAAAATGTGTTATGAAAGGAAGACTATGAGAGTAACGATTTCAAAGATCCTTAGCCTCGCCTTAACTCTGCTGCTGGTCCAGCCGAGCTTTGCTAAGGGCATTGAAGCTAAGAAAGTTCAGCTCGTAGAAACTTCTGCTTATCCTTTAAACCTCCTTGAGTCACGTTTCGCCAGCTGGGGCGTGGATCCATCTAAGCCACTCACCTCTATTAACGTCAAAGACTCTTGGAACAAGTTCAAAAAGAACCGCGATATTGTAGTCGCTGTTGTGGACACCGGCATTCAGGTTGATCACCCATTTTTGAAAGATAATATCCATGTATATGAAGGTAAGGCCGGAGCTCAAAACTACGGCATGGACTGGTCTGGGAAAGGAGTGTCATCAACTCCTTCGGATTCTCACGGTCACGGCACTCACGTGGCTGGCATCATTAAGAGTATTTTTCCTGAAGTGAAGATCCTAGCTCTAAAATACTATAACCCACAGGCTTCTGGTCAGCAGAACCTGGAGAGCACGATTAAGGCCCTTGAATACGCCGTAAGAATGAACGTTGACGTCATTAACTACTCTGGCGGCGGTCCTGAGCCATCTGTGGAAGAGCTTCGTGTACTGAAAGAAGCTGAGAAGAAAGGCATTCTTGTGATCGCAGCTGCAGGCAACGAGCGCTCAAATATTGACGACAAGAGAAACGCTTACTACCCAGCAAGCTACGGTCTCTCGAACATCATCACTGTAGGCGCTCACGACGAAGACATGCAGATCATCGCAAGCTCAAACTACGGCAAGAACTCAGTCGACATTGCAGCTCCTGGCTTTAAAATCAGAAGCGCGATTCCGATGGGTGGTGCAGGTTATATGACAGGCACAAGCCAAGCCACAGCTTTCGTGACAGGCGCCGTCGCTCTGATCAAGTCTAAGTACCCGCACTTCAACTACGAGCAGACACGTAACATCATTCTTAGCTCATCAGTTAAAGTAAAGAGCTTCGAGGGCAAGATTTTGGGTGCAGGCAAGCTTGATGCTGCTCGCGCCATCGAACTGGCTGACTCTGTCGACTCACGTTTGAAGGGCAGAAGTCTCGCCAAAGTTAAATAAGCCCATTACACTTCTTACATGATACCAATTCTCATGGCTCCACTCAGTGGAGCCCTTTATGCTTTCGCCTTTCCTAACTTTCTCAATACCGGCTGGTTTTTTCTCTCCCCCGTGGCTTTGTTGCTTATGAGCTGGTGCCTCGAAAAGATCCCCTCTACCAGAAAGAGAATTGTCGCTGTCTTGCTTCATCAAACCGGCTTTAACCTGACAGGTTTTTATTGGGTACCCGCAACACTGCAGGAGTTTGGTGGTCTGCCCCCCGCAGTCTCCCACTTCATTGCCCTCTTCCTTGCATTGGTCCTCAACCCCCAGTGGTGGGGATGGCTGGTGTGGCTGAAGTACCGCGACAGGATCCCGGGATTTAAAACGTGGACGCTGGATATGCGCTCGCTTTATGGTGCGATCCTTCTGACCGGTGTGGAGATCCTGATTCCTCAGCAGTTTCCTGTTTTTGCGGGCCATGTTTGGATGCAGTTCGATCAGTGGCTACAACTGGCTCCCATTGGCGGCGTCAGTCTTTATTCATTTTTTACCTGGTGGCTGGTCCTGACACTGCAGCAGAGCCTTACCCGAAGAACCTTCTCAGTGGCACCACTGGTTCTATGTTTTATTTTTTTTCTACTTCACCTCGTGCTTCCCAAGTGGGAAATTAACGATGCCAAACAGTCCCTCAACATCAGAGTGGTGCAAGCGAATGTGGGAAATTTTTTAAAGATTGAATCCGAGTCTGGAGTTCCCAGGGCGATCGAGGATGTGATCCAGCGCTACCAAGAACTCAGCCTCAAAGAAAATCCGCAAGAGCTGGATCTGTTGATCTGGCCCGAAACCGCTTATCCTTTTTCCATGAGTTCACCGCAGTTTAAAAACCGCGATAAGACCCCACCTGCCCTTTTCACCGATATCGTGGCACAGACGGGCTCCGAGATTCTGCTAGGAGGCTACGACAATAACGGCGGTGATCGCTCTTGGATGGATCGATTTGAGACGGAGTACAACGCCGCTTTTCACATAGGCACGCAAGGTGAATTCAAGCAGGTGTATCGCAAACACATTCTGATTCCTTTTGGGGAAACCATGCCCTTTGGCCCCTTTAACAAAACACTCTCGGCGTGGGTGCCTGGGGTGTCGTTTTTTGCAGCTGGGACTGATTTTCCTATTTTCACCACTCGCAAGGGAGCACGCTTTGTGACTCCTATCTGTTACGAAATCCTGCAGCCGCGTTTTGTCGCCGATCTCTTAAATAGACCGAGCCACCCAGCTGATTTTATCGTGAATCTGACCAATGACTCTTGGTATGGGAAAACGGCCGAACCCTTTCAACATTTATTCCTCGCGAAGTGGCGAGCGGTTGAATTTCGACGACCCATCGTTCGTTCAACTAATACCGGAATCACCACAGTGATCTACCCCAATGGCATCGAAGGTCGCAGGCTCTACACTGGTGAAAAAGATGTGCTCGACGTGAAACTCGAACTTCCCCTGACTCCACCCACCACCATCTATCAAATCTGGGGCTATCTCCCCCTGATTGGACTTTGGTTGGTTCTGGCGCTAGGGTTCACTAGTTTTTGGTGGCTGAAAATCCTGCTTGCAAAAGATCGTGTAAACGCAGCACACCCTTAAACGCCTTCCCCTCGAGCACTGGCAACACCGTCACTGGGCGATCTTTGCTCTCCATGATCTTCAGGGCTTCGTAGGCCAGAATTTCTGCGCTGATCACACGCGGAGAGAGGTTCATGAACTCTCTGATGGGTTTCTTCAGGGCCTCAGGGTCTTTCATCAAGGCGCGACGAATATCCCCTTCCACTAAGATGCCCTCTAGGTTTCCATCCTTGGTGATGGCCAGAAGTCCTACGGGATATTTTGTCATCGTCAGGAGCGCATCCTGCAGAAGAGCGTCGCTCTTCACTTGTCCGCATTCATTTTCTTTTCGCATGAGTTTTTCAACCGTAAG
>JAJTIF010000370.1 GCA_021299675.1 Pseudomonadota bacterium
GCTTGAGATCGGTGAGTTTGTCTGAGAGCTCGGGTGATTCCAAAAGGAGTTTGGCCCAGGACAGGATATCCATGTGACTACCTCTTGGGCCCTGGCTTCTTACCGGAGCGAGATTTTTTACTTCTCCCACCACTAGGTCCACCACCCACACCCGTGAAGGCGGAAGCAGCATTTTTGGACTTATTTTTAGGCCTTAACCCACTAGGAGCTGAGCGCTGAGCTCGGATCTGATTCAAGTCTAAGGTGGGCTTCGCCTCTCCGGACGTCGAGGGCGAAACAGGTCGCTCTGGGCGTGGCGCGCGGTCTTCACGAGGAGGTCTGTCGTCACGGGGACGATTGTTACTTTGGGGTCTACGCTGATTGCCTTCTCTGCGGTCTTCGCGCTCGAAACGAGCCGGAGGTCCACCGCGACGGGAATTTTTTCGCGATTGAAAACAGTCATCACAAATAGCAAAGCGCGAACTCATAGAGAGTTTGCAGCCACAAGATGAGCAGGTCTTGGTGGTTTTCTCAGAGAGCAAACTATTGAGCTTTTCTACTGCTTTGGCTTTATTTTCTAAGAGCCTCTCTTCGATAAAACTGAAATTCTTGCCAGAGAAGTGACGGGCCAGCCATTGGTAGAGCTCGACGCATTTGATAGAGGTCTCGAGGTAGTCGATATCATCGGAGTTGTAGTCGATCTGCTCATTCAAGATCGGTGCACTGTCTACGTAGTGCTTCAGGATCCAAAGGAAGTATTGAACGTGCTCGATCAACCCGAGGTTCACAGGAGCACAGGCAAAACCGAAGATCTCCGTCGCTGACAGGTGATTGAGTTCATCGGTCTGCTCCACCATCTCGGCGATCTCAATCATCTCTTTGAGATCCGTGCAGTAGAAGGGCTTCTCGAAGAGCATGGTATTAAAGAGGCGCAAAAACTCGGAGAGGGAAAGAATCGGAAGACTGTTCATCTCCAAAGCGGAATTCACTGACTTGAAAATTTCTAGGTCCGGTCCGACCATCGCCTTGTGGCTCTGCTCTAGCTTATGGTCAAGGGCCTCTTGCAGACGATCCAGGCCTCCGTCTACGCGATTGAGCGTTGACGTGTAGCCAATCGGAAAACGCCCGAAGCGACCAGCACGACCGGCGATCTGCTTGATCTCGCTCATGGTGAGAGGGTGTTCTTTGTTATCAATAAATTTTGAAAGCGCAGAGAAGACAATCCTCTGTACCGGAAGGTTCATTCCCATGGCGATGGCATCCGTAGACACCATGATATCCGTGTCACCGAAATCAAACTTGCGGGCCTGTTCACGGCGAACCTCAGGCGAGAGTCGTCCGTACACAATCGACACTTTAAAATCCAGGTTCTCGAGGTCAGCTTTGAACTTCAGAGCATTGCGACGGCTAAAGACAATCAGCGCATCACCTTTCTCAAGGTCAGCCAGAGTGAGAGTCTTCTCCATCACTTTGAGCTCAGTCATGCGGGTGTATTCTTTTACTTCCAGAGTATCACCGGTGAGCTTTAGGATCTGCTTGACGAGCTCCAAGACCGAAGCATCTCCGCAAAGATGGACTTCATCGGCTTGCAGATTGATCAGGGCACGGGTCCACGCCCAGCCGCGCTGAGAATCAGTGAGCATTTGAATTTCATCAATGACGGCACAATTGAAGTGCTCGTTCAGGCGGGCCATTTCAATGGTGGATGAAAAATGAGTAGACCCCGGGATCTCGATCACCTCTTCACCAGTCAGGAGCGTGGTGGTGGCTCCTTTTTGGTTCATGGTATCGAAGAGTTCAGCGGCGAGCAGTCGCAGAGGAGCAAGGTAGCAACCTCGCTCAGCTTTCACCAGCGCTTCAATCGCATGATAAGTCTTACCAGAATTTGTGGGACCCATGTGGTAGACAATGCGGCGTTTGAGGCGGCGGGCCCCCACGTGAATCCAGAACTGCCCCAGATAATCTCTTAGGATCGTGCTCGAGATGTCTTTGCGCTTCAGGAGCATGACCGAGCGAGTGAATTTTTCAAACTCTTTTTTGAGGAAGCCTTCAGGTTTCCAGATCCCCGTTTCTTGCTGCAGGAAAAATCTTTCGTACTCTCCCGAAGAGATCATTTCTGGCTTGAGGCCCTGCTCGACGAGGCATGAATTAAAGAATGCCATCAGTTTTTCACGGTAAACCTTACCCAAGGGTGAGTTGGGAGCAAACTTCGCTCTGAAAAGGGCCTTCACTTCGCTTTCAATTTTATTGAGGGAGCTGCGTTTAAATTTCGCGCGGGCCTGGTGAATCACGCGATCGAGATTCTTACGTAGGTTAAACACGTAGTTCGAAACATCTGTGATGGAGCGAGTAAGTACCATCTCAAATAATCGCTCTTCGGCTTGGTTGATCAGGGTCTCTTGCTGGCGCATAACTTCTTCGCGCAGCTTAGTGCGGTAGTCAGCCAGACACTGGGTACACTGGCAGTTGAGGTCCGAGATCACAATTTTGAGATCGAATTTATTTTTAAGTAGCTCTTGAGTCTGTTCATGGAAAGTGAGTTTCTCTTGAGCCCAATCGCTGAAACTCTCCCGATAGGAAGTGACAAGCTCAGTGTTAAAAACTCCCTCCACCATCAAGGGCCATTGCTCTGTTCGTGGGAAGAGGAATTCCTCGATGAGAGAAATTTCTAAGAGTGACTCGCGATCGGCGAGTTCTCGAAGGGTTCCGTAGTCTTTCTCGTAGATCGAATCGAGACTCGGGGCTTTTGTTAAAAGCTGAGAGGTTTCAAGATAGAGATGCTCAAGTGTCGCTAGGACCACAGTGGCGTCTTCCACAGATCGAATGTGACTGGTGTCCCCGGATATAGTTGTGGTGACGAAGGCTTTACGAGAGAGTTCTAGGCTTTGACGCAGATCCTCGAAAAAAGGTTGAGGATCTGCTAAAAGTGTCGTTAGGTTTTCATTCATTAATGAGCTAACTCTACCATATAAGCTATGGCGAGTTTAGCAAATTTTGCAGAATGACGAGCATCTCCCCCGGCGGTCTCAATCGTGTCTCGGTTAGAGTGGATCGCTTTATTGGAGTCCTTCATCTCAGCTTCGAAGGGAATCGAGGCTGGAAAGCCTGCGTTAGTCCAAGAAGCATGGTCCGAACAACCATAACCGCAACGTGAATAACCCCAAGGCACCTTCACGTATTCATCAATCAGCTTACCGAGGAATTCATTCTGAGCTGCGTTAGTAAAATCGCTCATCAGGACAATATCTTTATCGGCCGTGCCTTTTCTCAAAGTCATGTCGAACTGGATCTTCCCAATCACACTCTTACGCTGAGTCTTATAGTTGTTAGCAATATCCTTTGAGCCAAGAAGGCCCACTTCTTCAGCCGCGTAGGCCATGAACTGGATTGTGCGCTTAGGTCGATAGTTATGAGCGATCAAAATCCGAGCTGCTTCGGTGATCGTTGCGATACCAGAAGCATTGTCGTCTGCGCCAGGAGCGTGGGCTTTCTCGCGACCAAAGAAGCCGCCAGAGATTGAATCCGCGTGGCCGCCGACCACGACAATTTCTTGCGGGTACTCAGAACCCTCAATGGTCATGATCACTGAAGGCTGAGGAAAGTCCGAGTGCTTGTAGTATTCGACTTTAATGTCACTGCGTCCCTGAGCAAGATTCTTCCAGAGGTTAAGGACATACTCTTGAGACTCAAGGCCGGTGGCTGCTTTGTAATAACGGTTTTGAAAGCTCGACATCTTTCTAATGGTCTCTTCAATGGAGCTGGCTTGAACCTGGCTCACCATAGGAGCAACATCAGTTTGCTGAGAGATTGTGTAGAGGTTAAAGATTCCCTTCATACCAAACACGCGGTCTCCGGAAGGACGAAGGGCCTGCTCGGCTTCTTCCTGCGTGTCGTGGGTGATGAATCCTCCACAGCGGTGAAGCTCATGGTGGATGACGTCAGAGAGTTTTTCAATCTCAGACTCTTTGAGTTGAACGAGTGAAATCCCGTCTGCTTCTTTTTGAACCAGAAGATTCTTGTGAATCGGACTTACTTTTTCAAGAATTTTAGAATCAACGGTCACCCAGTGAGTGGGTTCAGCAAAGGCTTGGCCGAAGAATAGAGATGACACAGTTAAGACCATCATGGTTGCGAGCAAATTTTTCAACGTACACTTCCTTGTATTTGTTGTTAGCTCTATTAGCCCACGAGTAAA
>JAJTIF010000243.1 GCA_021299675.1 Pseudomonadota bacterium
AAGGGCAAGGGAGTAAGAGGAGGAGGAAAGGAAGAGGGAGGAAGAGGAGGAGGAGGGAGGGAAGAGGGAGGAAGAGGCTGTCAGGGACTTAAGGAGAGGTAACGAGATCCTTACGAGGTAGGGTAGGTGTAAATAAGTCCGTTCAAATAATCCTCCATACGTTCGTGCTGTATGTCGGTTCCTAGGAGGAGGGTGAGAGACTGGCCTGAGTGGAGAGGGTAGACAGGAGGAAGGGCACAGAAGGTGAGGGCAGCAAGAGGGTAGAGGGCAAGAGCAAGGAGAGGACAGGGAGGGCAGCGAGGATACAAAGGAAGAACAAGGAGGCCAGGGAGGGCAAAGGGAGGGAGAAGGCAGAGAAGGCAGGGAGGGAACAAAGAGGGCAGGGAGAGCAAAGGGAGGGTACAAGAGGCAGGAAGCAAAGGGAGGGTAGAAGGCAGGGAAGGCAGGGAGGGAACAAGGAGGGCAGGGAGAGCAAAGGGAGGGTAGAAGGCAGGGAGGGAACAAGAGGCAGGGAGGACGAAACAAAAAGTTACTGTCAGAGTTCCATGACCAAACGGAGAACATCAAAATATTCGGACGAACAACATTTCCCGCATTATCACGTGGAATTTTTTTGGCGCGCAAAGTTTCCGGATCAATCTACCAAATTAGTCCAAGTACAAAAAAGGCAAACCTCTATTTGGATGTGATCTGCGGGAATGATTTTTCCGTTTTCTTGAACAAAATTAATGCTCCCGTGGACTTCGGTTACTTTCTCTTCGGGAAACCCTGCTTTCTAAAATTTTGAGCCTCCCTTCATCCTCCATCCCCTACTCTCCGTCTCCCCTCTCTCCTCGTCCCTTGTCTTTCTTGCTTGGCCTGTCCCTACCTTCTCTGCCTCTTCTCCTCTTCTGAGTCTCCCCTCTCTCCTCGTCCCTCATCTTTCTCGCTCTAGGCCTGTCCTCCTTCTCCACTCTCCCTCTGTTGATCTTTCTCACTCCAGGCCTGTCCACTCTCCTGGTCTTTCTCACTCGAGGCCTGTCCCTACCTTCTCCACTCTCCTCCCTCTGTTGGTCTTTCTCACTCGAGCCCTGTCCCTACTCCCTCTGCATATCCTCGTCCCTCCTCTTTCAGCCTGTCCCTCCCTTACCTGGAAGTGTCCATCCACATTACTCGTCAAGACCCAATACCCCAACTTTTTTTTTTTTTTGTCTTCTGCGATTTGACGCAGAATTTGAAACCCAGGATGCGGAACTGTTTTCCGGTACAAGTTCAGTCGGTGCCCGTAGAATCCCCACGCTTTTTTCCTTCTTTAGAATTTGGTGACAAATTTGTTACCTAGTTCCGGATCCCTAAAATGGAAGATGAGTGTGTCCCTTTTGCACTCTCCTTTCCTTTTTTGTACTCCCAACCTGCTTCCTCCTTTCTCGACTCGACCCTTCTCGTACCAAGGTCACCTCCATCCTCCTCCTTAAACTCCTCAGGTGGCAGCTATCTCTTTTTGCCTCAGAGGGTTCCTCACCTTCTAAACCACTCAGGGTTAGCCATGTCCATAAAACCAACGCCAAGCTTCTTCAAAGGAGGATATGCCTTCCAGAACCCTTCGTTGCCTCTGAAGTCTGGCAAACCGCTATCTACTCCCATACCTGCGTCAGTGTTAGAGACCTCTCTAAATTAGTGTACCTGCGCCTGCCGCGACGATGACTGCATCTGCTTCCTTTATCCATTTAGCTGCTTGTCTGAGGACTTGAAGATGAGTCGTTGCATCGTCTGTGTGGGATGAGAATCTCTTTGAAGAAACGAATGGACGACAAGACGAGGCTTTGCACAACATCCGAAGTAGGCTGTTCGGCTCACAAGAAAAACATGTTGGCTTTGTTGCTGTTAAGCCAAATCCTCTTGACCTACTGTAGCCCGATTCCTCTCTTACATCACGAGTGGAAGAGTTTGGATTATGATTGGATCTCTCCTGACCAAAAAGAACAGTACTTGGCAGACGGTCGTTTCATTCCAGAAAACAATGCCTTGACTGGTCTCCTTCACTTTACAACGTTCTGACTTACGCTCACAGGTATCAAAGTGTACAAGGGAGAGATTTATGCCACTGTACCTCGTTGGTTCCCTGGTGTACCCTCCACAATGAACAAAGTGATCGTTAAAAATGGACAGAGTCTTTTGCAACCTTACCCGAGCTGGGCTATGCAAGAAATTGGAGGTCCCCTTTTTCTCTCGTACAACTCCCCCACTTCTCCAAGACTTCAACGCTGTGTTTCCCATCCCTTCTCCCACTTCTCCCCTCCTCCTTCTGTGCCCCATGTTTACTTCTGATCAGATCCCAACGCTCTTCAGTATGTACAAAGCATGGAAATAGACTCCAGAGGATGGATGTGGATACTCGATGTGGGTCAACTGAACATTCAAGTTCCAGATCAACATGTACATTTTCTTTTTTTTGAGATCAACGTGGGAGGAGGATCGACGCGAGAGGATGCAGGATCAACACAGGAGGATCACTGCCGCCACCGCCTCCAGCGCCTCCAGCACCTCCACCGCCTTCACCGC
>JAJTIF010000174.1 GCA_021299675.1 Pseudomonadota bacterium
CTCCAGTCTTGAAAAGAGACAGATCAACCTCTCCACCGCCACCAAGATTGCCTGCGCCTTTGTTCTCACGGCCATCGCTTTTGGGATTCTTACCTTTGCCGTGAAAAATATTGGCGCTGATGTCATCATCCGGCCGGAAATTTTTCTTGTGATCCACTTCTTCCAGGCTTTTGCCGAAGTCATCGTGGGATCTATGGTGGTGGCGTTTATCCTCTCGGTCGCGCCCAAGCGGATCGAGAGCTTCTCCGTGAGTCTCTTTTCAGTGTCGCTCGCGTTGAGTGGCATCGTAGGTGCCGTCTTCTCAACTTCGATTGCACTAGAGAAAGATCAAGTGATCACACAGGAGATTGTGCAAAAGGTGTACGGAGGCTACTTCACTACTCTCACACTTTGGGCGGTGGTAATGGTAGGAGTGGCACTCTTGGCTGCCGTGGCGATTCGCAAGATGATCGCAGCGGCGAAGGATTAAATCTTACCCTCAGCGATGAGTTTTTTCAGATCCATCGCTCCGCCGATGAGTTTACCATTGATAAAAACCTGCGGGTAGGTGGGCCAGCCGCTCCAGAGTTTAATCGCTAGGCGCTCTTTCCACTTGGAGAGATAGCCGCCGTATCCCAGATACTTATAAGTGATATTTTTCTTTTCCAAAGCTTTACAGGCTTTTTTCACAAAGGGATTGGCACTCATACCGACCACCACTACTTTGTTCTGTGTGACGGCGTTTGCCACTTCATCCACCACGCTCGCGTGATAGGAGGCGATCGCTTTGGCGGCTTCAGGGGAGAGGTGTTCGTTACTTAATACTTTTCTCATGGCAGGGCCTTTGTTTGTTCGAATTGTTTTTTCACCAGTTGGTGGTAGGGTAAGTTCTCTTGAAGGTAGAGCTCATCGTGGGTGCCGACCTGGGCCACCACACCGTCTTGCAAGACGATAATTTTATCGGCGCGCTTGACGGTGGAGAGGCGGTGAGCGATCACCAGTGTGGCACGTTTGCCTCGCTGCTCGTCCAGGGCCTTTTGCACGAGGCTTTCACTTTCTGCATCCAGGGCACTGGTGGCTTCATCGAGAATGAGGATCTTTGGATTCTTCAGGAGTGCGCGAGCGATCGCTACTCGCTGCTTTTGGCCGCCGGAGAGTTGGATCCCGCGCTCGCCGACGAGGGTGTTGTAGCCCTGAGGAAATTTTAAAATGAAGTCATGGGCAAAAGCTTTTTTAGCAGCTTCAATCACTGCCTCTTTTGAAGCGGCAGGGTTGGCGTAACGGATATTCTCAAAGATCGAGACACTAGCGAGCACCGGCTCTTGAGAGACGAGTCCGATATGGGTGCGGATCGCCTCCAGCGAATAGTCCCGCGTATCAATTCCATCGATCAGGATTTTTCCGCTCTCCAGCTCATAAAAACGCAACAGTAGTTGCACGATGGTCGATTTTCCAGCCCCGGAAGTTCCTACCACCGCCAGGGTCTCATGGGGCGCCAGGGTAAAACTCAGACCCTTTAAGACGGGCAGATCTCCTCTGGTGGGATAGGCGAAGCGGACATTTTTAAATTCCACGGAACCCTGCTTGATGACATTCAGCCCCTGATCTTTGATCTCGACGGGTTTCTCAAGAAGCTCAAAGATTCTCTCACTGGCGCCGATCGCTGACATGAAATCGGTCCACAGACTTCCGAGCATTCCCACTGAGAAGGCGACGGTGATCACATACAAGAGAAATTGTGTGAGAGTGCCCACAGTGAGTTCACCCTCGATCACCAAGCGTCCTCCGTACCAGACGATGAAGACGATGCTACTTAGGCCCACCAGTGTCACGGTGTTCGTAAACTGGGCGATGACTTTAATTTTTTCTTTTGAGAGCAAGAAGGAGCTCTCGAGCCGCTCATGGTAGCGCGCTTCAATCTGGTCCTCTTGCGCAAAAGATTTCACAGTGCGAACGGTACCGATGCTCTCTTCTGCCACACCTGAGGAGAGCGCCAGGGCGTCTTGAGAGCGGCGAGAGATGCTTTTGACTTTTTTCCCAAATCTCGCAGCGAGCAGTCCCAGTGGGGGAATAATTAAAAGGATAAAGACCGTGAGCTTGGCTGAGGTCAAAAAAAGCATCACTACACCGCCGAGGGCCTGTACCAGACTGCGCAGGAGCATGGATATATTCACACTCAGGGCATTCTGCAGCACGGCCGTATCAGATGAAAGTCTTCCCACCAGCTCACCTGTTTTTTGCTGGTCAAAAAAACTCATCTCCTGACCCATGATCTGATGGAACAATCGCGCGCGCAGGCGCTTCACAGTCTTCTCTCCTGCGAGCGTGAAAAAATAATAACGAAGCGCAGAGGTGATGGATTGGACGATGAAAACCACCAGTGCCAGAAGTGCCGCAAAATTCAAATCTGCGGTATTCTTCTCAACCAGCGCTTCGTCGATAAGTTTCTTGATGGCGTGCGGGTAAGCCAGGAGTGCTGCACTCGAGATGGCCAGGAAGAGTAGCCCCAAACCCAGCAGGGGCCATTCCTGACGAGAGAGATTAAAAAGTTTTTTAAAGGTTTTCATGCCGGGCCCTCCTGCTACGGATAGGCCGTCTTTGGATCAAGTGTTTTCGGCTCGCGCTTCACGACGCCATTAGAGCGGTGACGGTAGCTTGAGATGGTTTCATAAAGTTTGAGGCGCATACGGTTGGTACGACCCAG
>JAJTIF010000028.1 GCA_021299675.1 Pseudomonadota bacterium
TAATTCAGCCTCTAAAGCTGAAATCTGGCGACTGACGCGAGACTTTGGAATTTTTAATTGCAGCGCTGCTTTAGAAAAACTCCCTGTCAGTACCACCACTTTAAATACATTAAGTCGATTTAAGTCAATATGTTGCATAGCAGAGCATCCTCATTGTTGCAATTATTGCAACACAGAAGAACAAAGAAGTCTACTTGTGAAACAGTCGTAATGCCCTACAATACAAATACATTGGCTCAGGCATTGTTTAACAATCTTTGGGCTAGGTCACTTTTAGATATTTATAAATTGATTAAGTGCTAAACTTCATCAACCAAACAAGGAGCTCTCATGAAATATTTATTAATCGGTCTTCTCTCAATCGGTTCTGCTCTCGCTGGCGTGGATCTCTCAAAGAGTGAGTTTACGTGGACAGGCAAAAAAGTAGCTGGTCCTCACTTCGGCAAAGTGCCTCTCAAGAGCGCCACTCTCGTGGAAGAAAAAGGCATGATCAAGAGCGGTGAGTTCGTGATCGAAATCGGAAAAATGTCAGTTGAAGATATCCAAGGCGAATGGGCTGACAAGCTTAAAGCTCACCTCATCAGTGCAGACTTTTTCAACGTTGAGAAGTACCCAACGGCGACGCTGAAAGTGAAATCAGTCAAAGGATCAACCGTCACTGCTGATCTCACGATCAAAGGCAAAACCAACACCGTGACCTTTGATGCTGTAAAGAAAGACGGCGCCTACACAGGTAAACTTGAGTTCGACCGTACCAAATTTGATATGGTGTATAACTCTGGTAACTTCTTTAAAGACCTAGGCGACAAAGTCATCGAAGACAAAGTCACCGTCGATTTCAAAGTCGTTCAGAACTAAGCTTTTCAAAGACTGCTGATTTGGGTATTTTCGAAGGATGAAACACTACACAGATGCCTTCCTTCGCGAGATGCCCAAATCAGACCTTCACCTCCACCTCGACGGGTCCTTAAGAATCCCAAGCCTCATCGAGATGGCCAAAAACCTTAAGATCAATTTACCGTCACAGACAGAGCAAGGTCTTCGAGACCTGGTTTTCAAAGACACCTACGCCAACCTCGGCGAATACCTGCATGGATTCCAGTACACCTGCTCGGTCATGAGAAATCTTGAGCACATCGAGAAAGTTTCCTACGAGCTGGCCATCGACAACCAGAAAGAAGGCGTGATTTACATCGAGCCCCGCTTTGCCCCTCAGCTTTTAATGGACATTGAAAGTGGACTCACCATGGAAGCCGTCCTCAAGGCGGCATGCCTTGGACTTGAGCGTGCCAAAAAAGAATACAACTCTCAACCCCAAGTGATGTCCGGTGATAAGCCCGAGTTCAACTACGGCGTGATTGTCTGTGCCATGAGAAAATTTGGCCCCAAAGGCTACTCCCCTTTCTACAATAGTTTTTTTAAAATGATGGAGTTCTCAAAAGAGATGGACGTCATCCGCGACGGTGCGCTCCAGCTTGTGAGAGCGGCCGTGAAAATCCGTGATGAGCAGGGTCTTCCCATCGTGGGCATCGATCTGGCGGGTCAAGAAGACGGCTACCCACCCGGCAAGTTTAAAGACGTCTACGCCTATGCTCATAAGCACTTTCTCCACAAGACGGTCCATGCGGGAGAAGCTTACGGTGCGGAAAGTATTTTTCAGGCCATCACAGATTGCTACGCAGATCGCATCGGCCACGGCTACTACCTCTTCGACGAGAACAAGATCGCCGACGAGACGATCGTGGACAAGAAAAAATATGTCACAGATCTCGCAAGCTTCATCGCTGATAAACGCGTGATGATTGAGGTCTGCCTCACCTCAAACCTGCAAACCAACCCCACCCTAGGCGACATCAAGAATCATCCCTTCAAGAAGATGCTCGAAAACCGGATGTCGGTGTCCTTGTGCACAGACAATCGTCTGGTCTCAAACACCACTGTATCCCACGAATATCGCTTAGCCGTTGATAACTTTGAAATCCCCTTGAAGCTTCTCAAAGACATCGTCGCCTACGGGTTCAAGCGCTGCTTCTACCCCGGCCACTACGTGCAGAAGAGAAACTACGCTAAAACCACCATGCAGTACTTCGACCGCGTGGCAGACAAGCACGGAGTCAGCTAGAAGCTCAGGGCTTTCTGTGCCAACTCAAGGTTGATGACTTTGATCTCTTTGAGCTGTCGAGGAGCTGTGTCTGTCACAAGCTGCAGTTCTGTGAGCTTACCAAGTCTTGAGACTGTGAGCTTATATCCCGTGTCTTTTAAGAGTTGTGTCCCCCACTTCTCCACGTCTTCTTTAAGCACACGAAGATTATTGAGCGCGAGGATCTCATCGCCCACGTTCAACCCACATTTCGCTGCCGGAGAATCCAGGAGCACTGTTTTAACTATGGCCCGGTCACCATTGAACTCAAACTCTGCCCCAGAGTAGGCCGTAGGACTGTCCTGAAACACCAGCTCAAGGCCCAGGAGTCGAAACGCAGAATCAAAGTCAATCTCTTCTGTGGTCTCGACCATCGCTTGAAATTTTTCCAGCACATCTAAGCCACCGAGCGTTTCCACCATGGAATAGACTTGATCTTTAGTGAGTCCAGTGTCTGGACACTTCTTATAATCCTCCCACAGGAGCTTCAAGAGATCTTTAACGCTTTTCCCTTTCTGCAGGAGGTGCGCATGGAGGCACATAAACACCAGTCCACCCTTGAGGTAGTAGGAGACGGATGAATTTTTAGAGTTTTCATCGGGTCGATAAAGTTTGATCCACGCATTAAACGAGCTCAACTCAAGGGAGTGAAAGCGGCGACCTGGAGTCGAGAGATAGGTGTCAAGATTGCCTTTCACCACCGCCAGGTACTCCTCGAGAGTCGAGAGTCCTGCTTGGTAGACGAAGAGATCATCCACGAAGCTCGTCAGTCCTTCAGCCAGCCACAAAAGAGTCGTGTAGGCTTCGTTGCGGTAATCAAAGGGACCCAGCTCTCGAGGGCGGATGCGCTTAACGTTCCAGGCATGGAAATACTCGTGCGCGACCAGCGAGAGATACATCTGATAATCTTTTTTAACCATCAAACGGCGACCATCAAACTGCAGGGCCGTGGAGTTCAAATGCTCCAGACCTCCGAAGGTCTTCGGTGCAAAGTGCGTGATGAAGAGATACTTCTCAAAGGGCATGTCACCCATGACATTGGCCACGTGAGTGACAACTTTTTGCATGTCTTCTTTAAGTTTATTGGTGTGGGGATAAATCACTCCATAGTTGGCAATGTGGTGAGGCACGCCGTTGACCATAAAACCATCAGTCTCGTGGCAGCCGATCTCTACCGGACAGTCGATCAGCTCATCATAGGTCGCTGCTTGATAGATAAATTTCTTGCTCTTAGGATCCACTTCTTCCAGTGAGGTCGAGAGTGCCGACCAAAGTGGGGGAAAGCGAAATTCAATTTGGGGGTTAAGCTCACCACCCAACACACTCATGAGATAGCTTGGGCCGTGCAGGTAGGCGTGTGTGTCGTCAACGTGGCTGGTGCGCACAGTGAGTTCGTGCAGATAAATCTCATAGCTCATGGTAAAGGTTGAGCTCGGCTTTTTGAGCTCGGAGCGCTTCCAGTCAATCACCCAGGTCCCCTTGGCCTTGGGCTCAACCCAGAGAATCTCACCGTTTCCTTGGGTGGCGCGGACCCAGCGAATATGGCGGGAGTATTCACGCATGAGGTAGGATCCGGGACTCCATGAAGGAAGAAAGAGCTCTACCTGATCTTGAGACGTGGTTTTCTCAGCAGTTAGGCTGACTTTAACCAGGTGTAAATGAGGGTCTGTAATTTCGACCAAATAGCTGACTTTCATCTTTGCTCCTCCTATAATGGGGCCATGGAAACACCCCAACTCGAGCTCACCCAAAGGGCACAGGATCAAATTCGGTTAATTAAACTCAACGATTATACGCTGAGTGAACTGGATTTCAGAATTAAAATCGGCGGAAAAGGTTGCGGTGGCTTCACCTATGAGACGGGATTTTCTGAGCGTCGCAGTGACGATCTTATCCTCAACATTGATGACTGCGTTATCTTAATGGATCCCTTTACAGCTTTTTACACACAAAATTCAAAGCTCGACTTCAAAGTCGATATGACTCTCAACGAGGATGGCTTCGTGGTTGAAAACTTCGCGGGCCAGAAGTATGCGGGCAAATTCTTCAAAGACACGACTCTTGTTCCCCAGTGGGAGAAATCACCGTGAGAGCCGTTGACCTCGATTACCGCTACATCCGCGCTTTCATGGTGACCGCGCGCCACCTGAATTTTTCTCGCGCCGCCGAAGAGCTGAACATTGCCCAGAGTGCTGTCAGTCGCCAGATAAAACTGCTTGAAGACGGCGTGGGTCACCAGCTGATCGTGCGCTCCTCCAAAAAAGTCATCCTGACCGACAAGGGACAGGCACTCTTAAACTTGGTAGAAAAATTCGAACAAGACGTGACCGGGATTTTCTTGGGTCAAGTCAGCCGCACGCTCAAGATCGGAATCCTGCACGGCTTACTCGAAAACTGGTTCAACGACATCATCACCGACTACGCCAGATCCAAAAAGCTCTCCCTCGTCGTTGAAGTACAACCGATGGAGAGGCTCAAAGAAAAACTCCTTTCAGGCCAGTATGATCTTGTGTTCACCAGTGAGAATATTCAAAGTGAACTCGTGAGTTCTCTACGGGTGTTTGATGAGAAGATGATCCTGATTTCTAAGTCCGAGATCAACCTCAAAGACATCCACGACTACCCCTGGGTGGTTTACAATGAAAACGATAACCTCTTCCACGTCTTTAAAAAACACACCCGCCAGATGATCGCGGTGAACTCCATCACCTCGGTGGTGAACTTGGTGAAGAAAGGTGTTGGAGTGGCGATCGTGCCGGATCATCTACTCAAACCTACAGACAACTTAAAAACCTACGACGTCAAAGGTCTCCCCAAGGCCAGTGTTTTCATCAGTACCTTGAATTTTCAAACACTCCCCGAGCCCCTCAAAGGGCTGGTCGAGATGATTAAGAAAAAAGCTCTCAACTAGAGACAGCTAAATCTTCCTTCAAGAATTTTCCCGTCCTCACACAGTGTGAACTCTTGGTAGTTTTTGCTTTTATTATCTTTAATTTTGTAGAGCCGCTCAATCGGCTTGGAGTTTAAAAGATCTTTTGCGCCCAGGGTGGGCCAGCGGACCTTCACGCCCAGAACTTCCGAACTCGCCTCAACGCCAAAGTGAACACCCTTGGGCAACTGAGAAGGTGTGCCGCCTTGGGAAAGCTCATACCAACGGCGCTGAATGTTTTTTTTGCTAGCAGACTGTGAGTAGAGCATGAGCATAGAGCCCAAACCTTGAGCGTTTGCCACTTTACCTTCAAGGTAAAAGCGAACACTCCGCCCCGAGGTACTGAGGTCGTTTTCTAAAAGGTACAATCGATTTTTCATGGTGGCGTTTCGAATATTGGTCTGCGCTGTGAGGATGTCGAGTTTACCGTCTCGGTTAAAGTCTCCTAAGACAGTGCCCGTGGGATTAACGATATCAGCTCCCCACTGATGGGAGACGTTCACAAAAGAGCGAGTCTCATCCTGAGCAAAGAGGACGAGGCGA
>JAJTIF010000153.1 GCA_021299675.1 Pseudomonadota bacterium
ATGTCACTCCGCCGCAATGCCCACGGCTTGAAGATCAGGCTCAACTGCATCGGCTTCTGCCAAAGCAGCAAGGCCTGCCTCGGTGATCTCGAAAGCGAATGCAGCGTCAAGTTTGGCGGTATCGATCAACCCATCCGTTCGAATCATGCTGGGCAACCAGCCAGACCCGTCTAGGGTTTGCGCCGCCATCTGAGCCAATTCATCCTTGCGCTTAGAACCAAGCGTTGCCTCGAAAGCTTCACGATCCTTAGCCGTTGGCAGTTCCGAAACAGCAGGACTTTCCATGATTGCATCTGTGATCTGAGCCTTGTTTAGCCCCATGAAGAAGTCCGAAGTTGGTGCCCACCATTTGGTCATGTCGACCTGTAGACGGGTAGCGAGATTATCGGCAACTTCTTGCTTGCGGCGACAGATGGGTGTGTTGCCACTGTGGCTGAGATCAAGTGTGGAAGCGATTAGGAGTGCTTGGGTTTGAAGCAAAACCTCTGGTCCTTGGGACAAACACCACTCAAGCCAATTTTCCTCGTAGTGGTTTAATGCTTTCAAGGTGTCACGCTTGGAGGCAAGGGCTTCAGCGTCTGAGTAAGAGTGACATACAAAGGCATGAATGCTCATACCGACAGGGCCAGTTAGCGCCATGAAGTGACATCCCAATGTGTAGACCGACAAGGCCAAGGCCACATCAGGGGCCTCACAAAGATGAGCCCGAATGGCGCGCGTGCGTGCGCTGGTGAGCTCATTCAAAGTCTTTTGCGTAAAGCCGGAAGTATTGACTGGCGCAGGCACATCTTCTTCCCAGGGTGGCCGTTCTTCGGGGGTGGTTGGGATGATGCTATCAGAACCCTCATCACCTGATGTGATCACATCCGTTGACGGTTGGGTTTCGCCAGTACTTTGACCTGCAATGCGACCCGTGCCGGCGGCTGGATCAATCACAAGCACGGTCACACCATCGGGAGAGGGTGTTAAGGCCACAGGCTCAAGTGCAGGAATTGCCTCAGCCTCAAGGCGCTCTTTTTCACGGCGTCGTTCAGCTTCAGCTTTGGCCTTTTCGGCTGCACGTCGTGCGTCGATCCGAGCAATCTTCTTTTGATCACCCTTGGCAACAATGCCGACGATCGTATCTGGATGACCTTCAAAATCGATAGAGATTACACAACCGGCTAGCGCCTTCTTCTCTGGATCGAAGAAGGACAAGGCCTCGGCCATCTCATGGGCTTTGACACGGAGACTTTCGAGTTCCGCGATCAGGGCCTCATCTGATGGATCAGACGCGAGTGCTTGCTCAATCTCAGAAGCTCTTTCCCGTATCACATGCGCAGCGGCTTTTTGCTCTTCGCTTGGCTGATGCCATTCGGGGCGAATGCGATGCATGGAGCCCCCATCGGCTCGGCCATTACCCAGATTGAAGCTCACCCAGCCCCATCCTTGAGCAAGAAGTGGCGCACGCAATTCTTCAAACTTGGCTGTAGCGAGTTCATTTAAGAGCTCAGGGCTATCGAGGAACACAAGGCTATCATCAAACAAGTCACGACGAACAATGCCGCCGGCTGCCTCATAGGCTTCAAGACCCACAAACTTGGCGAGCCGGTCCGTTACTCGAACGGCTCCCTGCGTGAGATAAGACCGAACCGCATAGGCATTGCTGACGGGCTTGGTCATAATAGCGAAGACAGCGTCTTGGCGCTCATGGTCAGCCACAAGACAGAAGGCGCGTGCTGCATCAAGGCCAAGTTCGCCTTTTCGCAATGCTTCTTTCAAGGTGGGCGATAGCGCCGCTAAGGCCAGTCTTTGACGAACATGGCGGACCGTTGCACCAAAGCGGGTAGCGATAGCATCCTCGGTTTGGCCTTCGTCAGCTAAGCGACCAAAGGCTTCAACTTCGTCCAAGGGATGCATAGCAACACGTTGGACGTTTTCAGCCAAGGAAGCTTCTTCGGCGAGGTCAGCAGGTACGATCTGACAGGGCACTTCGAAATCAGATGTGATGGTCTTGCGCTTAAGCAAGAGCTTCAGCGCGGCCAAGCGGCGACCACCAGCTGAGACTTGATATTTGCCAGACCCGACATCGACGACGCTTAGGCCCTGCAACAGGCCATGGGCCTGAATGGAGGCTGCCAATTCATCAATGGCGATTTTCTTATCAATGCGACGGGCATTGAGAGGGGAGGGCTGCAAAGCCTTTAAGGGTAACAATTGAACGTGAGACATAAGACTAATCTCCCTATGGGAGTTCCCAGTGTTGGATATCAATCACCAGGGCCGCCTGCGCGGCAATCATCTCACCGGCCCACGCCAAACCAGACGCGCAAGGGCGAAGAGGTGCGAACCGTCCCTTGTGCGTCTGGGTGGACGGGGGCATTTGCTTAAAGCGCGCAGGCGGGGGGGTGAAAGCGCTATTGTGCTGAGCTTCCTCCAAGTCCGGTAGACAGAAATCTCAATAAGCGCTCATCGATTTTCCGATTGTCAAAGCAGGGGTGAATGGAGTTCTGGTCTATTTGAACGCACAAAGTTCATTGCCATTTTTGTTCGGCCACGACCGACTTGTTTCGGCAATAGTTGGCCGATTGCGGAGGGTCTAATTTAGGGCACGCGGACGTCGAAAGCTGCCGTCCTCAAGCGAAAGGATTCCCCAAAATATGGGTTGGATTTTAAGGGGCTGGTTCAAGTTTCTTGGCTGTTGACCACTTACAGGTCCCGACATACCATTTCTAAAAAGCCTGTTCGGTTGTAAGCTGTTCAACCGTTCAAAGCGAAAGTCATACGATTTATTGGTATTCTGGATTCTAAAGCGGGGGTGCTCTGGTTATGTCAAAATTTCGATTTTTATTGCTTTGCATCCCTGCTGCCTGCTTCGGAAGTTTTGCAAAAGCGGATCCAGAAACAACAAAGACCAATGCGATTTCGATAGAATGGTCTGTCGAAGATCGATTCAGGCTCTTTAATCAAGCAGACGATGCCGCCAAAGCGCGTATCGATAATCTTCTAGAAAACTTGCATGTCCCAGCCGCTAACCCTACATCTTCAACTATTATCCCAGCAAGTTCTAGCACCATTTTCTCGGCTCATTACGATCAAATTCTTGCAGCGCTCATTAACGATCATGGGAAATCGTTGCGCAATTCAAATTGGGTTTGGTCAGATAGAACAGGTGTTGATGGGACCCGCGTCTATTCGCAAGACTATGTTCGTCCAACATCCTACAAGATCAGGGTTAGACTCTTAAACTCGGCTTCAATTGAAGAGCAGACCTGTGTTTGGAGTGTCAATGGTCTCAACCAAACTGCAGCTCCGCAACGTGAAGAATGCAACAAAGAGATAGTTCTAAAGGTGTTCCGCTCAGGCACCGATGAGAAGTTTGGCGTACAAGGTGTTAGCGTTTCTGTTGCTTCGGAGAGCGGCCTACAACTAGCAACGACGAGCATCGATTTTGAAGATAAATTGATTGTCGCCATGGGCGATTCGTTCATCGCAGGCGAAGTGTTCCCCGTCAGCACCTATGGCACAGAAATGGGGTTGTGAATTAAGGAGTGATTTGGTCTCATCGTAGTGAGGCACGAATGAAGATGAGACCAAATCACTCAAGTCATGAGAAAGGCCAAGGCAAAGTGCCGGCCGAGCGTATTATCAAGGATATCCGGCGAGCCACGCGCCGCCATTTTTCAGCTGAAGACAAGATCAGGATTGTGCTGGATGGGCTACG
>JAJTIF010000357.1 GCA_021299675.1 Pseudomonadota bacterium
GAATTCAGCATTTGCTTTGAGAGAGTCTTGAGCGTCTGTGCCGAGTGTTGATGAATCGAAAGCAAAGTAAACAGTCTGAAGACCGCCAGCTGTGCCAGAGTCAGAGTCACCTCTGAGCTCGAGTGAAAGACCAGAATTTGCTCCTGCATCAGAAGTAAGTGAGTCAGGTGAGTTTGCTGGTTTTTGTGAAGCACAGCCAACCATAACGAAGAGAGCCGCTAATACTGATAGAACTGAAGAGCGCAACATGAAGTTCTCCTTTGCACGCAAGTAAGTTAATGAATGAATGCAGTGATTATGCGCTGGCAGAAAGGCTTATGGAAGAGTTTTTGAATGTTATGATCAGTTTTGTCGAAAACTTGACGCTTTTTCAAGCAAACTGTCAGCCGTTTGACTTAGGTTTTTTTGTGTGCACAGCGTCTTCTGTTTGAATTTAAATGAAACTACTTTTTGAAAAAGTTGGCACAGGCTTTGCTAATAAAATTGTGTGTGTGTGAGATGCTTAGAGAAGGATTCTTTAGGTAACTTACGAAGTCTCTCGAAAAAAACCCGGTCTTTGGATCGGGTTTTTTTTTGCCTAATCTACCAACAACATCTCATAGATCAAACCGCTCGCCACTCTTGCGCTTGTGCCTGACACGTCATCATACAAAGGGTTGAACTCATACAATCCCCAAATTTGTGGCTGAGATCGCTCCTCACAAAGCTGCTTATAAAAGTTCATCTGTCTGTGTAGAAATTCTAAGCTGAGTCCGTTGTGGTTAGGTGCGCTCACGGCTTTAAGATTTTCCACCGCCAGCGCATCAGCGTCGATGCTGAAGAGGAGGATCGTATCATCACCCAGGCTTGAGAGGATTTTATTCCAAAATGCTCTCACTTCACCCTCATGGTCACAGGCTTTGCGACTTAATATATGCATCTCACCTGAAGCCAAGGCTTGCTGAGTGGAGAGCGAGTTAGCAAAGGGGTGTATTCCGATCTGGAAGAGTTTAAAGTCGAGCTTGGTGGTTTGCGAAAACTCTCGAAATGGATTACCGGAGTGCGACCAAGCATCTGCCCGGGTGTCTAGGTGGGCGTCGATGTTGATCACCAGCAGTGGCCTGTTGATCGCTTGCATCAGCGAGTAAACGTGGTCGTGACCTCCGCCGAGGTGGACAAGTTTCTGTGACTGAGCGAGAAGAGCTCTCAGCCGTTCGGACTGGTTGGAGCGGGCGACGAACAAACTCTGATCTTGTTGGCAAATCGACTCCCGATAGATGTAGGGGCAATCTTTGGGGGCGGCCATCTTCACTAATTGACTGAGGATGCTTTTGGCTGCCCAGCGTGAGCCAAGCCGGCCTCCGTTAGCCATCACCCCTTGGTCACTTTCAGCACAGGCAATCGTCAGTCCAGAGGGGGATGTCGTCCGAATAAAAGATATTAAATTTTCTTTTGAGCGTTCTTGGCGAGTTTGGTTTAAAATAATGGTCATGGTTAGCAGTATAAATGAAATGCCCTCAAGAAGCGAGAGTGTCTGGTACATCATTAAGCCTACGGCACACGAGGGCCCCTATTCATATGAGCAGCTCCAGGAAAAACTGAGCGCTGGGCAAGTGAATGCATCCAGCCTCGTTTGGGCCAGGGGGTGGCCTGAAGCGGTAGAGTTTCAGCAACTACACACCCTTTTTGAAACTCAGGTCACCAAACTTAATTTTGAGCAGCAGCTAGACCCGCGGATCATCGACTCGTTTGAAGATCAAACCATCGACGGGCCTGAGGAGACTGACTTTAGCGAGCCACTCACTCGCCCGAAGACGCTTTCCCTCCAATTGGTTTTGAGTCTGGTGCTCATTGTCTTTGGTATCGCCGGGGGGGTGGTGTTCTAGCAACTCAAAGAAAATCCTGGCCTCGATCGACCCAGTACGGTCTCAGTGTCTGAGTTTCGTGAGGTAAAGACCCTCTTTGAGAACACTCAGGCCTCCATCCCGCTCCCGAGGCTTCTGATCTCACTTGATTTTAAAAAGATCTCACTGGTCGACCGATCGACTCAGAATTGTTCTTACACGCTCAATTTCTTTTCAGATGCTTCGCAAAATCTTTCACAGGAGCCCATCGCTTTTACTGCCCAGGCCCAGTCATATCAGCACTGGGTGGTGTTTGAGCGTTTTGATTTCAGAGACGGTCAGCGATTGATCCCTGGGCATTATGAAGTGAATCTCCAGCGCACGGCTTGTAGCCCGGTGGGCTGGAAGAAGCTTATTGAGAGCTCTCACCAGGACATCGCTCTAAGTTTTAAGCAAAGTTTTTACAGCTCAAGCCTGCAGGATCTAGAGAAGAGTCTCAGTCTACTAGAGAAGAAGAAGCGGCGAGAGGCACAGCGCTCTCAGCTGGCAACCCTTGAGGTGTGGAGAGAGATCAATGAGAAACTGCGCACACTCAAAGCAATTTCTTCGCAGATCAGCCAGGACTTTAAACTTCTGCTTGATCGCCGAATGAAGTGGCCCGAGCGGATTCAAAAAACAGTCAAAAACTACACGCAAAATCAGGGCAGTCTCCTGAGTGGATTCTTGGAGAGTAATGAAGCTGACTTCAAACGCATCTCCGAGCTCGACATCCCGATGAAGTTTGAACTCATGGGACGTGCGCCGCTCATCTCCGGATTCGCGCAGAGGATTGGTCTCGTCTCTAGTCAGCTGATTGAAAAGGTGGATCGTAAAGGGGTCGTTCCCGATCGCCGCGCGCTGGACCAGTGGCTCAAAGATTTTGAGAACTCCATGAATCTCGAGAACTCTAAAATTGATATGGCGATGGCGGAAGTGGAGCTGATCATCAAGACCGAAAGCGCTAGCCTAGAGGAAGCTCAAGCACCTTAGCTGTTGTTGCTTCTGAGCGTGTGGTGATAGCCACACCCGCCGCTCCCTTCGTGCTAATCTTGGCACCCCAGTATTTAATGTCGTGTTCAAAAATCATCGTAAGATTTTTTTCTTCAATCATTTGATAAAAGAGCTCTTTATCTTTGGTTGTTTGCCCAGGGGCGATGTCGTAGCCCATGACCCACGCAATCGGAACGTGGGCACTGGTCGGCACAAGGTCCGCCATGTAGATGATTTGGTCATCGAAGGCGTGCATGAGCCAAGGGGTGTGGCCGTGGCTGCAGCGAAAATTGAGCTGGTAGTCGCCGTCTCGCAGGAGTAAACCCTCTGCTCCCTCGTGCCAGACAATTCTTTTTTCCTGATCTAGCTTTTCAATCACGGGAGCAAAGAATTCTTTTTGGAATGAGCCCGCATCACGGACTGTGGGATGGAGCGAATAGGCGAAGTGGTTTTTGTGCACATGCATGCGGGCCTTAGGGAATAAAAAATGTCCAGGCTCGTGGGAGAGGCCACCGATGTGATCAAAGTGAA
>JAJTIF010000258.1 GCA_021299675.1 Pseudomonadota bacterium
GTCTCCCGGGCTTCCAGGGTCGAGAAACAATAGTTCTTTCCTTTGTGGGCCAGGGTGATTTCCGGGTCACAGGTGACTTTTTTGTTTCGAAGACACAGTCCCATGGGGCAAGCGCCATCAAACTCCATCGCCACGGGTTTCGGGGCTTCTGCTTTAGAGCACTTGCAATCGTGGTCTTTCTTTTCGGCTTGGTGATCGTGATGAGCGTGGTGCTTTTTATGTGCACAGGCGGAGAGCATCAGAGCAAAAGCAATGAGCAATAAGATTTTCATGGAACTTCCTTCTTCTGGCACGCAGGACAGAGGCCTGAGAATTCCAAATGGTGTTTGAGTTGAGTGTAGTTATAGGCTTCGATGAGTTTAAAAAACTCCGGTGGCAAACAGACATCCAAAGTGGTGATTGACTTGCAGCTTTGGCACATCAGGTGATGATGGTGGGTGTGGTGGTCGTGCCCACATAACGAATGGGCGTGGTACTCCCAGCGCACCAGTCCGTCACCAAACAAGCGCTTCTCGACGAGTCCAGCTTCCTCAAAAGTCGCCATGCTTCGGTAAAGTGTGGCGAGGTCAAAACTCCCCTCACTCATGAGATCTTTCATCTCTTCCACCGTAAAAGGCCCGTGGTTGTGCAAGAGGAAACGCAGGATCACACGGCGCTGCTCTGTCACTTTGAGCGAGGCACTCTTGAGGATTTCATCCGGGTCGTGGTGGTGGTTCATTTCTTCCCGCCCCCTGAATTTGTTTTATCTAAAAGTTCATCTCGTAGCACCTGGATAGCTTGAGTTGTGAGTTTGAGGTACTCGTCGGCTTTCTTGAGCCGCTCCTGCTCGCTGTCGAGGAGTTGAGCTTTCTCAAGTTCTTTGAGTACTTTCTTAACCGCTCCATGAATGATGGTGAGGTGGTTAGAGATCTCGTGAACCTGTTTTCGCTCAATGCTAAAATCCATCAGTAGGTCTCTTGGTGAATGCTGGCTAGGTCTTTTTTCAGCTGAACCAAGCCGGGCTCGTCGTAGCTGTAGTACCCGCGCACACGGGCCTGCTTATCCACCAGAACAATCTTTTCGCTATGGGCGATGTCAAAGAGGTCTTTGGCGATCAGCGGCTCTGAGACTCCCACCTTAAAGCCATCCTTGAAAAGATTCATCATTGCCGACTTATCAGTGTGGGTGAGAAACACCCAGCGCTCGGGGTCAGCTTGAAGCTCTTCGGCTTTCTTGCGTAGAACGGGAACCGTGTCGTGGTCTGGATCCACAGTAAAAGTCACAAACACCACTGAGATGCCATAGTCTTTAGTCTCTGAGAGAAACTTCGCAGTCTTCTCCAGCATGACCGGACACACGGAGGGGCACCGAGTGAAAATAAAATTAGCCAGAAAGACCCGTCCCTTCAGATGCTTTGGTCCAAACTCCTCTCCACGCTGATTCGTAAAAGTGAAGTCCGGGAGTGTACTAATGACAGGGAGAGCTTCGATGACAGGCTCAGATTTTTTTTCTTGGCAGGAAACGATGACAAAAAGTAAAGGCCACATGGCTGTGGCCTTTAAAAGCATTTTAAAAGTTGTGATCACTGGTTTTCGAGGCGACGCATGAATTCAGTGCGTGCCTTGAGGTCAGAACGTAGCCCCATGAGGCTCTCGACGTAGTACGTGAGGGCCCAGAGCTCATCATCTGTCACAACATCTTTCCAGCCCGGCATACCTGAACCAGTGACTCCGTAAACCATACGCTGGTAGATATCGCTCGTCCCGTGGATAGAGCGCAGTGGGTGGTAAGTGAAATCTGGTGGAACCACCTTGTAGCCGTATTCCGACTCTTGCAGCTTGAGTTCGTAGTAGTTGTCCTCGAACGCCATCTCTTTGCCTGTGACTTCTTTACTCCAAGTATTAACTTGAGCTTTGGTCTCATAGGCACGGTGACAGGTCGTACACTGGGCCACCACGTGATAAACCTTAGCACCATCAGCGATAGCCTTGGCTTTGTTCTCCGGGCCATAAGGATCTGGAGTGGCTTCAACTTTTGTGCCGAGAACCTTGTCTCCCCCTTCCCAGGTCTCAGGAGCGAAGGTCTTGATGTACTGAGTGACCGCATCGAGACGGTTCTGGTCGATGTCCCAAGGCAACATGGCGTTGCCGTTTAGGCCTTTCTTGATGATGCGGTAGAAATCCTCATCGTGTGGCAGCTCACCATAAGGAACATTGGCAAACTTATAAAGGCCTTGCTTAAAGTTTCTCGGTTGTGGGTAGGCAGCCATGTAGCTTGGGCCCTGGCCATTGCCCTCTTTCCCGTGACACTGAACACAGTATTCCTGGTAAGTGGTGTAACCAAGATTCAGCGTGGCCGCATCGACAACTTTATTGCCGGCAAAAGTTTTTGACTCTTTAAATGGTGTCTTTTCACAGGCCACCAAGACAAGAAGAGCAGAGAGTAAGAGAATACGCATATTGATCCTTTCTAGGCTTAAAAATTATTTCCCGTGACGAGCTTCATCTTTGATATAGATCAAAGCTTTCAAAAGAAAGAAAGCAATGAACAACACCACGATCACCATCCACGTCGGCATATAAGCCATCTCGTCAGCCTTCTTAGGCATCTGATAAGGGTGGCTCATGATAGAGGAATCTGATTTATAAACTGTCTTGGTTGATTTAACTTCTGTGCTCATGGCAACTCCTCTTAGCGATACATCGATTCAAGCACTACAACGAGCGCGTAAATGAAAGCTGATATGGGGATGAGGGCAATGAAGCGAAGCCATTTGCTCTCCTCGTTGAGGTGCATGTAAAACCAGCCCACCAGAGCGGCTTTCCCGATCGCCAGACCGGTCAGCGAAGTGAACTTAGAGAACTTGCTGATATTCATATCAGGAATCACAAGCTCGATAATGGTCAAAGCTGTAAGTAGACCGAATACCTTAAAGTACCCTGCCTTATGACTTTTGTGACTAACTTCACTCACACAAATCTCCTTGATTAACTATTCTTCTTTCTATTTATTAGTAAGCCAGTGTCGATCATCATACGGTTCACACCTTCGTTATCAGAGTCATAAAACCCTCTGATATTTCCGTCTTGATCCACCAACACAAACATTTCTCGCTTCATCATTCCAACCAAATCCGTCTCCACTTCCACCGGCATGTTCAAGGCGCGCACGAAGGTTTCTGTCTGCGCCCGCGGCGCCGAGAGAAGCTTCCAGACCACCGGGTTGGCGTTCATCTCGCGGGCCTTGTTGTACAAGACCGCTGAGGTGTCCGTGACCGGGTCCACCGAAATGCTCACGATCGCTGCGCGGTCAATCACACCGCGGATCCGGTGCTGCAGGGTCTGAAGCTTCTTAAAGAAAGCTCCCTGAGACTCATCACAGCCAGTGCAGGTGAGATTGATGATATAAACTTTCCCAAACAAATCTTTTGACCCAAAGAGCTTGCCCTCTTCATTCACGAACTCAAAAGCCGGCACGGCCTGAACGACAGGCAAAGTAGCTGGAAGTTCGCGCTTCATGCTCTTGAGCACCGGGTACGCAAAAAAGAAACCACAAGCGACGATCCAAAAAAATGGATTCAGCACCATCTTCTCGATGAATGACTGGCGTCTCACGTGATTCTTAACAGCTTCCATAAATTCCTAAAATAAGAAAAGGCCTGCGAACATGAAGGCCCATACTATTCCTAAAAAATGCCAAAAACGTTCAACGTTCATGACTTTGTATAAATTCTTCGAATCCACCTTCAAAAGGGTGAGGTGCAAAAACACCAAACCACCAAGACCCAGCACCATGTGCAGGGCATGGATCCAGGTGAAGCCATAGAGAATCGAGGCGAAAACGCCGGAATCCACCATGATGCCACTCATCTTCAAATCTCTCCACAGGAGCGTCTGCGTTCCCACAAACGAGAGACCACAGAAAATAGTGAAGAGGCTAAAGAGTTGCGCCGACTTCCACTCCCCTTTTTGGGCCAGACTTCGTGCCTGGTAGCAGGTCCAGGAACTCAATGCAATGATCATGCTCGAAATCCAAGGCCAGGTCAGAGGAACCTTATCAATGTTCAAGGGCGGCCAAAAAGGAGCATTAGTGCGGTAAACCGCGTAGCCCATGAAAAGAGTGATAAAGAGCATCGCCCCCGACACAAGTGTCACGGTCATCGCAAGATTACCTTGGAGTTCTGCTCTTCTCACAGTCATTATCCTTTAACCAATTCTTCCGTCTGATACTGGAAGTCACGGCCATTTTTCAAATTCGGGTTCCCAAGCTCATGGGGTCCACACTTCACGACAGGAATCTCATCGTAGTTGTGGTGAACGGGAGGAGACGGAATTGTCCACTCAAGTGTGCCCACGTTCCATGGGTTGCTCGGAGCCTTCTTCCCTTTCCACAGTGAGTAGAGGAAGTTAACAACGAAAACGATTTGGAAGAGTCCCATCAAAATAGCAGAGATTGTGATCATTTCATTAATCGGAATCAAGCGCTTGAGAGAGTCGTAGACAAAAGGATTGTAGATACGACGGTGCATACCACCGTAGCCGACCATCAACATGCCGAAGAAAATTCCGTTCAGAGGAATCATGGTTCCCCAGAAGTGAATCTTCGCCATCATCTCATTCATCATGCGGCCGAACATTTTCGGGAACCAAAAGTAGATTCCGGCGTAGCCACCCAAGAGCACCGATGCTGCCATGGTGTAGTGGAAGTGACCAACCACGAAGTAAGTATCGTGAAGATACAAATCTGTGGTCACGGTCCCCAGGTGCAGACCTGTAAGACCACCAAGACCGAACACAAACACCACGCCCAAAGAGAAGAGCATCGGAGAGTCGAAACGAATCGAGCCCTTCCAGATGGTTCCAAGCCAGTTCGCAAAGAAGATGGCCGAAGGAATGGAGATGGTCATGGTGAGAGTCATGAATGATTGCGTGAGCAGTGGACTCATCTGAGTCGTGAACATGTGGTGACCGTAAACCAGTGTGGAGAGAATCGTCACAGCTGTCATCGACATGGCCGTGGCTTTAGCTCCGAAAGCTGGTTTTCTTGAGAAGAATGAAAGAAGGTCAGACACGATCCCCCAAGCTGGGAGAATCAAAATATAAACTTCTGGGTGACCGAAGATCCAAAACACGTGCTGGAAAAGAACCGGATCCCCAGATCCCGCCGTCGCCGACGCTCCCGCGAGGAAGAAGGTGGTTCCAAACATACGGTCCATGAGAAGGAGCATCACACCGGCACCAAGGACCGGAACGAAGATCGCGTTCAAGATAGCTGTGAGCCAGAGACCCCAAACGGTTAGAGGCATATCAAAGTAGCCCATGCCCGGAGCACGCAGGGTGATCACAGTGGTGATGTAGTTCACAGCACCCATGGTACTAGAGATACCCAAAACGAAAATCGCCAAACACCAGAGCGTTTGACCATCACCAGGCGAGCCGATCAGGGTTGAGAGCGTTGGGTAAGAGGTCCATCCGCCAGCAGCTCCACCTAAAGGAAGGAAGAGAGAAGCGAGAAGAATTAACCCAGAAAGCGCAGCAAACCAGAAAGAGAGCATGTTCAAAAGCGGGAACGCCATATCACGGGCACCGATCATGAGCGGGATACAGTAGTTACCAAAGGCCCCGATCAGAAGCGGAGTGATGGCGTAGAAAATCATGATGGTTCCATGCAAGGTGAAAAGCATGGCGTAGGTATCAGGTGGAATCACTCCCCCGGTTGAGGGTAAGAGAAGTTTTCCAATGATCGGAAAAGGCTGACCAGGATAGGCCAGCGTCCAACGGATCATCAGCGCCATCATACCGCCTACACCGAGGAAGAAGATAGCGTACCAGAGGAACTGCTTAGCGATCACTTTGTGATCGTAAGAGACGATGTACTTCGACCAAAAGGTCGTCGGTGCTTCGTGAATTTCGTTAAATCCGCCGCTCATATTAATTCTCCCACTTCCAGCCCCACTGAAGATTCTTATCCGCAGGGTCGTTGGTTGTTTTCGCGATGTGTGCTGAAGTTGCTAGCCATTGATTGAAGTCGTCTTTCTCATAAACAGTGAGCTGAGCTTTCATTAAGTAGTGGTGTGTGCCACACATCTCAGCACAGGCAATGTCATACGTGCCTGGAACATTGGCGTCCCACCACACGCGGGTGATACGACCTGGGATGGTATCTACTTTCAAACGTACGTTTGGCACGAAGAAAGAATGGATCACATCTTTTGAAGTCAGGTGAAAAAGAACCTTGGTTTTGGCTGGGACACGGAGGTCGTTAATAGACACGATGTCATCGGCTGTGCCGAACTGATCATCAGGACCGGCGTAACGGAAAGACCACATCCACTGTTGACCCATAACCTGGACGCGCAGGACTTCTTCTTTTTTAGGATCTGGGTAGTTCCAGAAGACATTGAGCATGTCGTTGTTGGCGACACGAGCGATGTTAAGATCCACAGACAAGAACACAGCAGCACCGATGAGGGCCGTGACCATCAAGTGCGACTTTTTATTGCCGTAAGTGTAGTAAGGAGTTTTGTTTCTCTTATGTGAGTACAGGTAAGAGAAGCCAAAGAGACCGATACACACTAAAACGAAGTAAAAAATGGCCAGTACGGTGGTGTACTCCCAAAGACTATCGATTAGGTGACCGTTGGTGGAAATGTCCAAAGGTGGCTTCGAGAGTTCGAACCAACTTGTCGACAGGCCGTAGTTCAAAAAGTTCATAGGTTTACCTCAAGATCAATAACAGTCTATTTTAAAAGCAACATTGCTGTAAAAATGCACGGTAAATACAAAAGCGTTGAGTAGAAGTAGCGACGAGACCACTTCAAAAGCTCAGGCTTATTGGTTTCAAAATTGTAGCCCCAGAGAGCGAGCATACTAAAGAGCGCTCCGATCACCATGGTAAACACCAGGTACTCAAGACCGTTGTAGCCTAGGAAGTAAGGAAGTGCGGTCACACCCATCAATAGGAAGGTGTAGATCACAATCTTGTGAATCACGGTTTTAAGCGTGAGAGAGTCCGGAAAAATTTTAAGACCAGCTTTTTTGTAATCATCAGCGTGGTAGATGGAGATCGAAAGGAAGTGCGGCAGCTGCCACACGAAAAGAATGCCAAAGAGCACCCAACCGAACACACTCATCTCATTAGTGACAGTGGTCCAACCCATGAGCGGTGGAATAGCGCCCGGTACGGCCCCCGCAAAAAGCGCCCAAGCTGTTTTTTGCTTCATCGGCGTATAGAGGAAGACATAAGTAATCGTCGCGATCAGACCCAACACTGCTGTTAGAGGGTTCACCACAAAAAAGAGAGCGGCTAAACAAAGGGTGATCAAGCCGATCCCCAAAAGCGTGGCGGTCTGAGGCTTAATACGACCTGCAGGTAATGGACGGTACTTCGTGCGCTCCATCTGAGCGTCGATGTCTTTCTCCATCACACAGTTGATGATGCAAGCACCGGCGACAAGCCCAGAGGTGGCGATCATGGAAACCATAGCAACAGTAAAGGACACACTTGCGGGCGCAAGAAAAATGCCGAGAGCACAGGTAAAGATCACGAGAAACGAGAGACGCGCTTTGGTGAGCGAGAGCACGTCACGCACGAGACTGTAGCTCTGTGCTGGCATATCTATCGATGGGGCAAACAAGGTAGTCATAGGGGCCCTTTGCTGTCTTCGATGCTATTCTTCGGGTCGTACTTCCTTGCGGCCGAGAAGAGGAAATAAAACGGGATATAGGTAATCAAAATGAATATCCCTAAAATGATGATCGTGTAGGGCGGCTTGGTGGTGTCACCAAACGAGTGACAGTTTGGGCAGGCCCAAACTGTCGAGGTCATGAATAAAGAAAGTAATGTGATAAAACGCATTTATACCAAGTAAATAAAAGTAAACACGAGGATCCAAACCAGATCGACGAAGTGCCAGAAGAGTCCGAGGATTTCCAGGCGATCGTAGTTACCGTTGTCATAACGACCGCGGCGAGCGGCGATGTACTCACAGATCAAGTAGATCACACCCGTCAAAACGTGCAGACCGTGGAAGCCAGTGATCATGTAGAAGGTGGAACTAAAGAGATTGTTCCCATGGGCAAATTGAGAAAATGTCATTCCAAGGTGCACTAAGTGTTGGTACTCGTAAACTTGGATCCCGAGGAAGATAACTCCCCCACCAATTGTGACAAGAAACCAGTTCAACATGCTCTGACGATTCTTGTGCTTACATGCGTCGATCACAAGCACCATCGAAACTGAGGAACAAACAAGGATAAAGGTCGCAAAACCAGAGAGGTTAATCCCTAAATGGTCGGCCGGATGAGGCCAGTCCATCGTTGAACGAAGAACAGCGTATGCGAGGAGGAATCCTGAAAACGACATGGCGTCGGTGATCAAGAAAATCCACATTGCCAGTTTTCCGATAGAAGCCTTACCAAATTGAGCGTCGTTGCGCTCAGGGTGTGGCGCTAGCGCGCCTGTTGAAGCGTGTGCCATAATTCATAATCCTTTGATGATTTAAAGATTATGAGAAATTTCACCTAATTGGAATTAATTTCGTTAGTCTTGCGCCTTGCGATATTAGACATTTTTTTACGCGGCAGGCGAAAACCATACATAAAGCATCAGATAAATCAAAACACCTGTCACGGAGACATACATCCAGATAGGGAAAGTCCAACGGGCAATCTTTTTGTGGCTTTCAAACTCTCCGCGAAAAGCATGCCAGAAGGTTTTTAAAATCATCGGAACCATCAGCGCCGCTAAAACAATGTGAGGGAAAAGGATCCATAAATAAATGGTTTTGATGTAGCCCAGTTCTGGAAAAGGTCTGGACCCCACGTGGTAATGATAGATCAGGTAGCTGGTCAGAAAAGCCGCCGACACCACGAGAGCACTGACCATGAGGTTGCGATGGAGAATTTTTTGGTCTTTTTTGATCGCCACGTAACCTGAGAGCAGCAACAGGGCTGAAACAGTATTAAGACAAGCGTTGAGCAAGGGCAGATCTTGTACAGTCATGGTTCACCTCTTGAAGTGGTGAAGTTAAACAGAAGCTCGCAAGTTGGCCAGTGTGGATTTTTTTGGTGCATCAGATGTTGAATGGATTTAGAATCCTCGCATGCAACGATTCGCTCCTTTTAGCCAGTTTCGATCCCTTGATCGCCAAGTTTTA
>JAJTIF010000233.1 GCA_021299675.1 Pseudomonadota bacterium
AGATGTTCGCCTGGTCAAAAAAGATGAGCGTCAGCGAGCTCAGCAAACTTTTCTTCATCTATTCTTCAGTGGCTTCGTGAGCGCCGAAGTGTTCTTTCTTCAGGAGAGGAAAGAGGATGACGTCGCGGATGGTGGCACTATCCGTCAGCACCATCACGAGGCGATCGATACCAATCCCCTGTCCAGCTGTCGGTGGCATGCCGTACTCCAGAGCTCGCACGAAGTCGTAGTCAACGTCACAAGCTTCGTCGTCACCAGCTTCCTTGGCCATGGCCTGGTCTGCAAAACGGTCGAGCTGATCTGTAGGATTGTTGAGCTCCGAGAATGCATTCCCGATTTCCCAGCCGTTCATAAAGAACTCAAAGCGATCCACGAACTCAGGGTGCAGATCGTTACGGCGAGAAAGTGGAGATACCTCTGTCGGGTACTCGGTGATAAAGGTCGGCTGAATGAGGTGCTTCTCGGCGAACTCTTCAAAACACATCGTGAGAAGTTTTCCCCAACCGGCGGCATTGATGGTTTTTGGATCAATCTCACAGCCTTTCAAGAGAGATTTCAGATGCGACATCTGCATCACTTGCTCCATGGTGGAGTTGGTGTGCTTGGCGACCGCTTCTCGCATCGTCATGCGCGCGTAGGGTGGCTTAAGCGAAATGGTTCTTTCACCAAAAGTGATTTCTTCTTTCTTGACCACGTCGCGACCCAAACCGCTGATCAGGTCTTCCGTCAGCTGAATGAGGTCTTCAAAATTTGCGTAAGCCCAGTAGAACTCGATGGAGGTGAACTCCGGGTTATGCTTGAGCGAGAGGCCTTCATTACGAAAGCAGCGATTCATCTCAAACACTTTGTTGAAGCCACCGACGATCAATCGCTTCAAATGCAACTCGGGAGCAATCCGCATGTGCAGCTCCATATCCAAAGCATTGTGGTGAGTTTTGAAGGGACGAGCAGCAGCGCCACCGGCAATCGAGTGCATCATCGGTGTTTCGACTTCTAGAAAATCTTTGGCGTAGAAGTACTCGCGAATGTAGCGCACGATCTGAGAGCGAAGTTTTAAAGTGTCGCGCACCTCTGGGTTCATGGCCAGGTCCACATAGCGCATACGATAGCGCAGTTCCGCATCCGTGAGACCGTGAAACTTTTCTGGCAGAGGACGAATACTTTTTGAGAGGATCGAGAAGTCTTTACAGTTGAGTGAGAGCTCACCCTTGTTGGTTTTGAAGACGTCCCCAGAAGCCCAAACGATGTCGCCATAGTCGAGAAGCTTGTACTGTGAGAAGCCCTGTTCGGAGCAGATGTCTTTTTTTACATAAAGCTGGAAGCGCTGGGTTCCGTCGTCACAGGTTAAGAAAGCCGCTTTTCCAAAATCACGCACCATCAACACGCGGCCAGAAACCTTAAAGTCCGGCGTTTGACCAATGGCCTCTTTTTCAAGTGCGCCGTAGAGGTTAGAAAGGTGCGTGAAGGTCGAGTCTGGTTTCAAGTGATTCTTATAAGCTCCACCCTGCAGCTTTAAATCTTCGAGTTTTCCCCGCTTCTCCAGACGCACCAACATCTGCTCAGAGAAGTGTTCCGTCCAACGCTTTACATGGGTTTCTTTAGAGGTCATCATTATCTCCTTCGATCGGTTTACCACCAAGGCTTTGCCACTGGAGGAAGGCTTTCATAAAATCATCCAGATCACCATCCAGCACCGTCTCTGCTTGTGAGCTCGTGAATCCTGTCCGATGATCTTTAACTAGTTTGTAGGGATGCAATACATAGGATCGAATCTGTGATCCCCAGGCGTTGTCTTTCTTGCCGGCTTCAATTTCATTCTGTGCTTGCCGGCGTTTCTCAAGCTCATATTCGTAGATACGGCTTTTGAGAATCTTCATGGCTTTAATCTTGTTTTGGAGCTGGGATCTTTCCTGCTGACAGGCAACGACGATGCCGGTCGGAAAGTGAGTCAGACGAACCGCAGAGTCGGCGGTGTTCACCGACTGCCCCCCCGCTCCACCTGAGCGGTACACATCCACACGAAGATCCTTATCCAGCACTTCGACTTCGATGGTGTCGTCCACTTCTGCGGAGACAAATATGGAGGAAAAAGAGGTGTGGCGACGAGCGTTTGAGTCGAAAGGAGAAATGCGCACCAAGCGGTGAACACCGGTTTCACTTTTCAGCAATCCGTACGCGAAGGGACCATTCACCTGCAGCGTCGCGGACTTAATCCCCGCGGAATCACCGTATTGAAAATCAACCACGTCAACCTTGAAACCTGCACGCTCACTCCAGCGCTGAACCATGCGCAGGAGCATACCGGCCCAGTCACAGGATTCAGTTCCGCCGGCACCAGAGTTGATGGTCACGATGGCGTTATTAGGATCGGTTTCACCGGAGAGAAGGGCCTTCTTCTCGGCTTCCTGAACCGCTTTCTCACAGATGGGGTAAGCAGCAATGGCTTCCGCGATCGAGCTCTCATCGCCCATTTCGGCCATCTCAATCATCACCTCAAAGTCCTCAAGACTGGTCTTGAGTTTAAGGTAGGTGCCGACGGCGTTTTCGAGAATACTTTTTTCTTTTTGAATCTTAGCGGCGTTGGCCGAGTCTTCCCAGAAACCTTCTAGGCTCTCGAGCTCACTGATCTCTTTGAGGCGTTGAGATTTTCTCTCAACGTCAAAGTGACCTCCGGATGGTAGTCAGGGTCGATCGAAACTCGGGCAGGCGAGTTTTAAAATCATCAATTTTGAGGAGTTGGTTATCGGCCATTGAGTGTCTCCAAGTAGAGACACCCAAGGTAACAAAAAGCTAAAGAAGAGTCCTTAAAAAACTAGCGCAAAGTTTCGCAGTCAAAAGTACTAGCAGCACCTTGCTCGCTGATGATGTTCAGCACTGCAGCAAGGGTCTCTCTATCAGCCGATGAAGGTCCAATCGTAAGCAGCTTAAGGTACTCGCTGAATTTCGATGGGATCTTACGGTGCTTAATAAGGTAGTAGTAAATCTTTCTCGACACAGTGCTACCTAAATTAAAGGGCAACTTTGCAATGACTGAGGCCTGTTCTTCCACCAGTGACTCGATGGCAGATAAGAAAGTCTGCTCGTATTACTTTTTTACAAAAATATGTTCATTAGATG
>JAJTIF010000345.1 GCA_021299675.1 Pseudomonadota bacterium
AGGTCGTTGTGCCACAGATAACTCCAGTCCTGCATGCCGCCACGGAGCACGTACCACTCAGCTCCATTGGTGATACCACCGCGAAACTCTGAAGAGGCGCGCATAGGAGCATTGAGATCAGCATAGGCTTGCGAGAACTCCATCACCAGGGGTTCAAATGGGTGCTTATCAAAGCGCGCGTCCCATGGATAGTTCACACACACCGCTCCTCCATGGAAGTTTGCCGAGAGTGAGAAGTTGCGAGACTTTTGAAAGCTCATCACCGCTTGAGTTTCTGGCTGGCGGCCCTGGGAGTTGTTTTGGTCATTACGAGTGAATTCTGGAAAATCACGGTTGAGATCCACGCCATTGGCATTGGCGCGACGGCGCATCTCTGAGCCATCTGGGTTCATGGACGGCATGATGAAGAGCTCAGAGTTGTCGATGAGCTCAGTGATAGAAGAGTCTTTACCGTAGTTCTCAAGCATGTCTTCGATCAGACGAAGGGTCAGCTCGCGGCCTGTGATCTCGTCTCCGTGCATGCTCGAGATAAACTTAAACTCTGGCTCCACCTCGTCAGCAGCCGCATTGTCTGAGATTTTCATCATCCACAGTTCACGGCCCTGAACGGTTTTCCCGAGGCTCTCAAGGCGAGCGATCTTAGGGAATTTCTTCGCCAGCTCCTGCAGCTTAGCCGTAATGGTTGGGTAGCTTGGGTAGTTATCGAGGTCAAAATTTTCTTTCTCATTCTTGATGGAATAAAAAAGTGTGTTGAGTTCAGTGAGATAAGCTTCCGTGCCCTTGGGGCCGTAGACCTCAAAGCCCTCGCTTGAAACGTGGTCGATAGTCAGGGTCGGATGGTTTGAGAGGATCTCTAGCACTCGCTCATCACGACCAGAGACAAAGAACTCCTCTTCAATCACTGCTCCATGCGAGAAAGCCTGGGCACTAAAGAGAAGGGTCAAAAGAGAGAGGGTCTTTTTCATGGAATGTCCTTTGAGGCTAGAGAATCTATCATAGTCTAGGCCCCATCGAGGAAATGGTTAAGAAGCATGAAAAAAAGACATTATTTGTTAGAAATCACTCAAAGAAAAACAGTCGGTTGCGCGAGGTTAAAATTCCTAAACCTGTCGCACTCTGAGCGACATCCCCAAAAACCGCCGACTGCACGTGGCCTAAGTGAAAGCGGTCTACCACTTCAAAGCTCAAAGGATCCACGGCCAAGAGTTCATTACCAAAGGTTGAGACCACGAGATGATCTTTCCACCACCACACTTGATTGATTGAATGCTTACTGACGCTCGCCTGCTTCATCACTTTGCCCTCAAGGCCCATGAAGATCACTTCGCCATCGGCTGTCCCAAGCACTACCACTTGTCCGCGCAAAAGCGGATGAGACATGCTGCCATGTATGTACTGACGTTTAACTGTGCCATCTTTGGGATCCAGCGCACGCAGCTCTCCAAAGGGCGCTCCCATGAGCACCAGATTATCAATCACTAGAGGATTAAGATCCACGTCGACAAACTTCTGGGTCTCGACGATTTTCTGATCCCACACCAGAGTTCCTTCCTGCATCGAGAGTGCTCCCGCAAAACCGTCAGCAAACCCAACGATCACATGGCTCCCCACCACCACGGGCTTGGTGGTCCGCTGTAAGGTCACTGTGACTGGAACGGCCCGGCGATAGCTCCAGATAATTTTACCTGTCTTCGCATCTAAACAGATGATCTGGTGACCACGAAGATAAATGATTAAGCGACCTTCATGAAACACCGGCGCTGCTTCGATCGGTGCCCCGAGATCAATGGAATACTTCAGTTCTCCCGAGGTCTGGTGGCGCACGAACAAACGCCCACCTTGCGTGCCGTAGTAGAGGTGATCCTCATGCACAAGGCCTGGGGCCGCGATGGGTGTGCTTTCTACGAACTTCCACAGCACACGACCATTTTCAGCGTCGATGGCGTGCATGGTGCCATCCAATGCACCCGCAAACACGGTGTCTTCACTCATGCTCGCTCCGCCGTAGGTCAGCGGGAGATTGCCGGGGCGATAAGTGCTATCAAAATTCTTGGCCCAGCGGACTTTAAAGAAGGGATCGGGGCGTTTCGGAGCGCTCACTTCAAGCTCTTTGAAGCGTGCGCATCCTAATACGAGGAGGAGTAGCAAAAAGCGCATTACTTCAGCTTCTGAATGTAGAGCTTCGCAAGCTTCGTGGCTTCATCATTGGGGTAATTAGCCACCACGAAATCGAGGTGTGTCTTAGCTTCCGCCATCTGACCAAGCTTCAAGTGCAGACGTCCGAGCTCCAGGTAAGCCTGGGCCAGCATGAGCTTCTGCCCGGCTTTCACATAATCTGTATAAACAGTGAGAGCCGCTTGAGCGTTGCCGTTTTTCTCCAGGAGGGAAGCGTAGTTAAAAGCGAGGAAAACATAGTACGGGCTCTTCACGCCCAAAGCTTCGATGACAACCTTGAGCATCTCTTCGGCTTTTTTCGACTCCCCTTTCTCGTCCATGAAGCGAGTCGCTTCGAGTACGATGGGGAGCATTGAAGGAGAGGTCTTGGCGTTGAGAGAGAGTGCATTGAATTTTGTCACGAAATCAGCGATCGCTAGTTTTCCGGTACGAAAACCTTCCATGTTTTCCATTTCAAAGGCATAGACTTCGGCGGAATTTTTCTGGGCTTCTTGTTTCTGCATTTGCTTATAAAAGAGCCATCCAGAAGCAATCGCAAACACCACAAGAACAGCCGCAATAAAGAGCTTTCTGTTCTCATACATCCAGTGACCGAAGTCGGTTTTGTTGAGTGACTCTTCTAAGGTATTGGTGGGGGCAGTCGTGGTGTCAGCCATGGCAGATTCCTTTGCGTAATTCAGTGAAGTCATAGAAGTTTAAGCCCCTCGAGGAATCGTTGTCAAAGATCAAAATTCACCCTAAGATTTTCCTATGAAGTATTTGACACTCGCTTTGGCTCTTTTTTTCACCTCGCTTCCCAGCTTCGCTCTCTCGAAGACAGGCCGGATGGGCCTGGGACTCACCAATCAGCCCATCAATGATATCCCTTCGCTCTCCATGAAGCTGCAGCAAAACCGCTACTTTGCTCTCGGGGCGATCCTAGGCTTCAGAAATGGCGAGAACAACACGGAATATGGAGCGGGGCTCAAGATTTACCGCGTTATTTTCGAGGAAGAACTCCTCAACTTCTTTCTCTCGGCCACCGCCCTCACCCTCTCCTTTGAAGACGACCAAGATAAGCTGCAATCCGGTTATCAGTTGGACGGCACCATGGGAGCTGAGTTTCACTTCGAAGGGATCGAGAGCATCGGCTTTAGTTTTGAGTTCGGGATCTCGGCGAACAAAGGTCCAGAAGGTAGAAGGATTGAAACTCTCGGCAACAATCTGGTGCGTGCCGGAGTGCACTTCTACCTATGAGATATTTTTTCTTCTTCACCCTCCTCCTCACGCTCGCAGCTCCTCAGTACGCTGTGGCCCAGGACACACCTGAGGAGCTGATGGATGACGACCTCACGATCGATGGTGACATCTTCAATGATTTTAACGAAGACCTCGAGGCCACACAGGTGCTCGAAGATGAACGCTTCTACCGCTACGGGCGTTTTTTTCAGGCCATGTTAGGTCTTGGGACCACGACCTTCACCGGTAACCGTGGTGTCGCCTACGTGGACAACAACCCCACCTTCCATCTCTCGGTCGCCTTCTTTTTGGGCTTCCAAAGTGCACTCACCCTTGGGATCGAGTACTCTAAGCACACCATGTTTTTGGACACTAAAACCAACGTCTACCGCGACGAGATCGTCGGCGCCGTGGAAACGAACTTTCTCAGACCCTTCGTGGGCTTTCGCTACTACCTCGACACCACAGATCTCGGCACGGCCATCACCTACTCGAATCCGCACTTTATTGCGCGCTTTGAGTATTGGTATCAAACGAATAAATTCATTGACCGTCCCACGCTTCCCGCTCAAGACGGCGGCGGTGTAGGTCTAGGGATTGGCGCAGGTCTGGAGTTTCCGCTCGAGCTCAAGGTCAGCTACGTCTCTGTGGAGGCCCTCTACCACCAGGTGAACTACTTCGATAAATTCACGCAGGACTACCGTCAGGACCCGACACTTGCGGGAAGTGATTTCGGCTACGACGATCTCGCCGGAGCCGCTCTCTCCCTGATGGTGACCTACAACTTCACTTGGTAGTTTTCTTCGCCTGCACGCGCTTCATGCGACGATCCAGGTCACTCGAGGTGCGAAAGATCAGATGCACGGGAGTGTTCACTAGCCCGAAGTCCCGACGAAGCCCATTCACTAAGAATCGACGGTAATGATCCGGGATGCCCTGGCTCTTATTCGTGAACAAGAGAAAAGTCGGAGGCGCGGACTTAATCATCGAGGCGTACTTCACCTTAAAGCGCGTGCCACCGGTGCGGTTCACAACAACCGGGTGACGATCCACCAATTCACTGATGACTTTGTTCAACTGGCCCGTGGGCACGCGACGGTTGCGCACCATGATGGTTTCACGGATCGCATTCTTGAGGAATCCGAT
>JAJTIF010000167.1 GCA_021299675.1 Pseudomonadota bacterium
AACTCGCCCTCTTTCATGAGAGGATCTGTGTACTGGATCTTTCGCGTCTCAAATTGAGCTTGATCGCTAAAACGAGAAGCCACAAAGTTAAGGAAAGTCTGATCCACATCAGCTGCCACCGTTTTTTGGGCCCGGGGAATAAAATATTTTGTGAAGTACCCACCCCCACTGCCAATATCCATCACAGAAAGACCTGCCAGTGGACCCATTTTTTCTAGAACTTTGAGGGGTTTTTGCCACTGATCACGGCGGGGATCTTCAAAACGCGCCAGCAGCTCTTCGTGGGTTTTTTTATGCATGTGTTTATTGGCATGATTATGACGCACATGCGAGCAGGCCATGAGAGCGAGGAGCAATAGAAATTTCATATTTTTCCTTAAACAAACAAAGAGCAGTTCGCATCATGATAATCGATAAGTTATGATCTTGGAAACAAGGTGGTGTTAAATGATATTATTTCTTCTTCTCTTGCCTTCTCTGAATCTGATCAACGAGAGCTTCGCACAGAAATGGACGGCTAAAGATATCATGGCGAAAAATGAAAAAGCGCGCCAGACACTAAGTCTCAAGGCTGAGGGAAAAATCACCATCGACGGAGGAACGCGCAAGCGCCAAGAGAAGACCTTCACCTGGTGGCGCCAGATCCAAAAAGATCAAGTCCACTTTAACACCCTCACTCTTTTCCATACGCCCGCCACGGTGAAGAACCAAGCGATTCTTTTTCTGGAAGAGAGCGGCGAGAAAAATGAAATCCTCATGTGGCTGCCCACCTTTAAAAAAACCCGCATCATCGAGAGCTCTCAGCAAAACTCAAGCTTCATGGCCAGCGACTTCACCTTCTCCGATATCACGGCCCTGCAGAATGAAGACTACACATTCACAGAAAAAGGCATTGAGAGCTGCCCCAACCTAGCCAAGATTAAGTGCTATAAGATTGATTCCGCCCTGAAAAATCCCGAGAGTGCGAAACGCTTAGGCTACCACAAACTCATTCTCTGGATCCGCCAAGACAACTCCATGACCGATCGGGTTCACTACCTTGACGAAAGTGGCAAGGTCTTCAAGCAGCTCGACACCACAGGGCCCGTGGCCATTAACCCAGGCAAATTCTTTTTCACTAAACTTGAAATGAAAAACCTGACCAATGCTCAGTTCACCATCTTGGAATTCTCTGGCATCGACTGGAAGACTCCGATCCCTGATTCTCGCTTCTACAAGCAGAAACTAGGTAAAGATGATTAGCCTCGCTCTCCTCTTAACTTTGCTGGCCCCCTCGGCGCAAGCTTTTGAGTGGGGTGGAAAACTCTGGGGCAACTCACTGGTGAAAACCTCACACCCGCTGGAGCAGCAGACCCAGCATAACGGTGGGGCGCGGATCTTTGGAAAATATAAACCCAATGACTCTTGGCAATTCTCGCTTGAGGCCTTGGGCTTTGGCATCCAAACCCCACTGCTTATTGTGCCCAAAAAAGATCTCGAAGCTGGCAGTGCCTTCGTTGAGTTTAATCAACTCTCTCTTATGTATAAAACCGAGAGCTTTCGTCTTAAGGCCGGACGCCAGATCACTTCCTGGGGCAAATCCGATGGCATCAATCCTACTGATTTTCTCAGCGGCAAGCGTAACCTGCTTTTAGTCACTGAAGACTCCCTCACCCGCCGCGGCCACACCAGTGCGAGTCTGGAGTGGACACCGCAAAGTGGCGCCAGTCCTTGGAGCTTTGAGTTTTGGTACGTGCATGAACACGCCTACTCAGATGTGCTCCTGAACAGTAAGCTGACCCAAAACGTGATCAGCCTGAATGAGCAAGAGCTCTACCAGGAAAAAGAATTTGCCCTGAAGTTTAACTACCTCGGAGCGGGATTTGATTTCGACTACATCTTCTACCGTGGAGTCACCAAGACCCCGCTCTTGACCGAGCAATCCAGAAGTCTTCTGCCTCTCAACATCTCCCTCAAACCCATCTATGCACGCCAAGAGGGCCATGGACTGAATATAGCGCGAGATTTTGAGAATTATATTCTGCGTAGTGAGATCGCCTACCAGCGCCGACTCGATACTTTTGCTAACGCCGACGCCATCACCAACCCGGATCGTGTGGACGTGGTCATCGGCTTTGAAAAAAGTGTGGGAGAGAATCACCGCTTCAATATTCAAGCCGTGGGACACCACTACCCTGACTACCAGCGCTCGCCTTCGACGGATCAGATCACTCGCTCGGTACAAAATATCAATCTTCTACTCCAGGCCCAGCATCAAGAGACGCGGATCGGCTCGCTTCTGGTGTATCAGTACGAACCCTTGGAGCTCAATCAATTTAAATTTAAGTTCTCTTGGATGAACTACTTCCACTACGAGAGCGCGCAGCTCATCACACCGCAGTTTGATTATCTCTGGACCGAGAATTTTCATCTCTCCATTTACGCTCTGATCTTCGATGGCAGCCGCAACACTCCCTTGGGAGTGCTCAAGGATCTGAGCTCCGTCGGCTTTGGGGCTTCACTCGTATTCTAGGGCCTCTCTGAGCTTCAGGCCCGCCGCCTTAAGCGCGGGGAAGATGCCTGAGATGAATGAGACGAAGAGCCCGATCCCAAAGAGCAGAAAGAAATCCTTCAAAGTGAAGAAGAAATCTACTTTCCAACCCAGCATGTAACTCAAGGTGGAATTCACCCACAGATAAGAGAGGGGAATGGTCAAAGCAAACGAGACCAGGATCCCGATGAAGCCCAGACTCGCAGACTCTAGAAGAATCATCAAAAGCATCTGGCCTTTAGTCATACCGATCGAGCGGATACAACCCAGCTCTCGAAAGCGCTGAAGGATTGCAATCAGGATAGAGTTCAAAAGTCCCAGGGTTCCGATAAAGAGCGCCACCCATTTAGTGGAGTCACTCATGGCCATGTTGTCTTCGAGGTTACGGGCCACTTCTTCCCGGATCTTTGAGGGCAGGTTCACCACCAGATGCTCCGCCTTCACCTGAGTATTAATGAGCGCGATGAAATCGGTGCTGGTGAGCGCGGGATCATGATCGACGGTGATGAGAGTCACCAAGGGATCTTTCCAATACTTTTTATAAACTTCCCGGTCCATGTAGATCACGCCATTGGGACTGGCGAACTCACGAATATTGCCACCGATGAAAAACCCCACACGCCCGGAGGGAGTGTCGATATCCAAGGTGTCACCGACTTTCTTTCCGATGTTTTTGAGCATCGTCTCAGAGAGCAAAAGAGTATCGCGAGTGGGATGAAAGAGCGCGTCCGCTAAATCCTTGGCGCTGCCTTCGATCGGATCGATGTAGCGGATGATCGAGGTATCGGCCGGCTTGTCGTAAGCCTTCACGATGTAGCGCTGGGACTGGATAGTGAGGGGAATGATACGCAAAGAAAGAATTGGTTTGGGGTTGCCTGGATTTAATCCTGGCAGAGTGCTCTGGAGGCGTGGAATTAAAGATTCGTGTAAGGGCTGGATCTGCAGACCCGAGATGCTCCCCCAGGGAGTGATGTTCACCGCATGAGGCATGCTGGTGATGCGATCGACCCAGCCCAGGATGGTGGATTTAAAAGAGAGATTAATCGCGGTGACGATGATGACAAGACTGAACCCCAGTGAGAGGTGGATGGAAGTGCTGGCCGTGCGCAGGGGATTTTTAAGCAGATTGGCCATGGAGAATTTAAATAGAAAGGGCAGCGGCAAGCGGTGCAGAAGACCTAAAAGCGTGAGCACTAAAAAGGGCCCCATCAAGACGATGCCTGAGAGACCAAGCAACAAGATGAGAGGCTGGATCTCTTTGGTTTGCAGCCAGTCTTGGGAGGCAGAAAAATAATCCGCGGCCACCGTCAGACTCATGAGCACTAGCCCAACCCAAGCCGCCCAGATAAAAATCTTTGGTTTCTTGTGATGAGTGAAATCCACCACCGCAGGTTTGATGGCTTCGATGGGATTGATCTGGAGCGCTTTATAGAGAGGGTAAATCAGAGCGATGGAAGAGCTCATGAGACCCAGGATCACCGACGCCAAAAGGTCACTGGGTCCGAAGGTGATGGTCATCTGATTGACATTGGTCATGAGAGTTGAGTTGAGGCCCCGCGCCATCTGATCGGCAGAGCTTTCAGCAAAACTCATCCCGATGAAGCAGCCCAGGATGGAGCTGATGAGGGCCAGGAAAAGAAACTCTCCTGCAAAAAGGATCACAATATGGTGAGAGGCGGCTCCGAAGGCGCGTAAGGATCCGATGTCTTTTCTTCGCTGGGAGATCGCGGTATTAACGGTGTTCACGATGATCATGAAACTCACTAAGAAAGCGATGAGTCCCAAAAGATTTGAGACGTCTTGCACGGATTTCACTAACTGCTGCATCGATTCCGATTGCTCGGCCTTGTCTTCGATGCGAAAGCGCGCCCCCAAAAGTGTCTGGAGTTCACTCTTGAGCTCTTTAACAGAGGCCTGAGGCTGAACCAGAATATCAATGCGGTCATACAGACCATCACGACCAAAATTATAGCGGGCGCCATCAATATCCATGATGGCCAACCTGCCGTTGAAAGCTTTCGCCGGGCCCACGTTATCGATCAATCCGCGGATAGCAAAAGACTTCACCCCTTCTTTGGTCAGAAGTTCAATGCTGTCTTCCATGGCGAGTTTATTCTGGGCCGCCCACGTTTTGGTGACGATCACACTGTCGGCTTGGTTCACGAACGCCAAGGGGTCAGGAACAATGTCTCCCCCGCCCTCGTTGTAATCACGGATCGAGGTGTCCTTGAGCATGTCGATGCCCAGAAACACCATAGGGAGCGCCTCGGGACTGTCATCGACGTAGGCGTAATTCAGGATCAGCGGGATCGCCGCTTTCACACTCGCAAGACCCTTCACTTTTTCCAGCACCGCTTCTTCAAAGCCCATGCCGTCTGAAGTGATCGTCAGATCTGATTTGCCTGTCATGGATTCAATGTTCTGATCCAGTGAGCGCAAAGTCGCGTCGTTGAGCAAACGGATGGAGAGGAAGAGAGAAATCCCTAAGGCCACTCCGAGCGCCGTCAGAAGACTGCGGAAAGGATGGAGGATAAGATAGCGCAGAGAAAAATAGCGAAAAAGATTAAAGATCACTCAGGGCTCCTAAACCACAACGCCATCGAGGAGCTGAACCTTGCGGTCTGCCACCTCAGCGGCACTTTTATCATGGGTGACCATGACTAAGGTGACATTAAAATCTTTGACTAGGTTTTTGAGGATACTCAAGACTTCGGCGCCGTTTTTAGAATCGAGGTTTCCGGTCGGCTCGTCCGCTAAAATGAGAGAAGGTTTATTCACCAAGGCCCGCGCGATCGCCACCCGTTGCATCTCGCCGCCCGAGAGCTGATGGGGCCTGTGATCAAGCCGGTGCCCGAGCCCCAGGCGCTCCAGGGTTTCCGTGGCAAAACCTCTAACCGAACTGAGGCTCTTGCCATCGAGAAAACAAGGGAGGGCCGCGTTCTCTAGTACGTTCAAGGTCGGCATCAGATTAAAAAATTGAAAAATAAAACCCAGGCGACGTCTACGGAAGAGAGTGAGTTCCTTATCAGACATGCGCGAGAGATCTTTCCCGTCGATGATGATCTCGCCGGCACTGGGACGATCGAGCGCACCCAGGAGCTGCAAGAGAGTACTTTTTCCGGCGCCACTAGGACCCATGAGAGAGATGAACTCTCCTTTCTCGATGCCCAGGTTGATCCCCTTCAGGATCTCCACTTCGTGGTCGGCACTGGCATAGGATTTTCTCAACTGACGAGCTTCAATGAATGACATGGTGTTCTCTCTCAAAGTTGGTGACCCATAAAAGGTATCAATAGAAGGAATTGAATACAAGGCAAGAGACTTTTACTCGGGTATTGTTTTTATTGAGACAACCTTTCAATTCACCTAAAATAATTCCAGATCAAAAACTCATAGAATTTAGGGAACTCTTGAAGAAACTTTTGCTCTTACAGGCAGATTCTAAAACCTCCATTTTAGAACTTCTCTCTCGCGCCGACTTCCCTTCCCTATCCCAGCACAAAGTGGGAGAGGGGCCGCTTCGCCTCTGCCTGCTGGTGGAGACTCCCGAAGAGTTTGAGAAACTACGCCACAAGATCAAAGAAGAAGTCCTCTCATCCAACTACGACTTCATCCTGCGAGAAGATTTTTGCTACTCTGAAGTCACGATCCTTGCCGAGCAGACAGCCTTTCTCTTTCCGGGCCAGGGCAGCCAGCACGTGCGTATGCTTGAGCACCTGCACTCTTATCCGGCCTTTCGCGAAAGCTTTCAGGCATCCCTTGAAAAACTCAAGCACCAGGGCTTAGAGCTCGAACACACCTACCAAGGTCTTCAAGCTGGAATCGATCAAACGGAGATGGCCCAGCCCCTTCTTGCCTGCGCCAACCTTGCCAGTCTTCGCCTGCTCGACAACTTGAACGTGCACGCAGCATTCAGCGCCGGCCACAGTTTTGGAGAGCTATGTGCTCTCACCCATAGTGAGCTCCTCAACAGCGATGAACTGCTAGAGATCAGTGTCAAGCGAGGCCAGCTCATGAAAGAGGCGAACCTCGTCTCCGCGGGCAAGATGCTTGCTATCTTTGAGCGTGATAACCGGGACTGGGAGCAACTCCACCAGAAGATCCTGGCCCTCGTCCCAAAGGCGCAAGATTGGCTGGCCAATATTAATTCACCCTCCCAGATCGTTTACTCCTCCACTGCAGAGAACATCCTGAAACTCTCTGAGCTCTGTCAGAGTCACCAGATCCGATCAACACTTCTAAGTGCATCCGCGGCCTTTCACTCCGAGCTCATGGCCCCTGCTGAGAAAAAATTTAAGCACTTTCTGCGCGACTATCTTCGCACTCCCAAAAAAGCCGCCAAGCACGTCGTCGCCTGTGACCCCGGGGCGCAGT
>JAJTIF010000425.1 GCA_021299675.1 Pseudomonadota bacterium
AAGTTCCTCCGGGGGAGCTGGTCATTTGTTTTCCACCTAGCGATAAGTCCGTAAGCATGCTGGAGCTCGCTCAGTTGCTGCGCATGGGTTATTCCTCATCCTTGATTTTTTACCTGGTTCTCAAACGCGAAGATTTTGAAAAAAAACGAATCATAAAAAACGGTTTTGACAACGCCTTCCTGCTGCCTTGGGAGTCTTCCGAGCTGCAGCAGTCCCTGGGAGAAGCCGCGCTCTATTCGAGACTGCCGGAACTCAAAGACTATGCTCCGGTCAAAGTCCTGGATCTTGTCGCAGAGAAAGTGCTGGAGTTTGGAACCAAAGTTTATTTGCCTGTTAACAACAAACTCGTCACGATCGGTCGCTCCGGTGAACCACTGAGTGGCGATAAGCTGCGCATGCTTAACGAGGGCTCTTACGGGACCGTTTTTGTTCACAAAAATGAGCTGGCCCAGTTCCATGACTACACGAAAAAAGTGTTGAGTGAAATGGGGCAGATTCAAAGTGAAACTGAGAGACAGGAAAAAATGCGTGTGGCCGTGCGCGAACTGGTCAGTGATCTCTTCGTGGATGACGTGCAAGAAAACACCTTCGGAAAATCCAAGGCGATCGTCGAAGAACTCTCCAAGACGGTGGCGGCGATGATGAAAGAGCAGTACCCGGTGATCATGAAAAAGTTGGAATCTCTTTTGAACGAGGAATACAGCTTTTACCGCCACCTCTCCAATGTCTCCACCTATGCAATGATTTTTAGTATGGCCATGGGGCTTGAGAAGCCCCAGGAAGTTGCCGTCGCAGGCGTGCTTCACGATGTGGGCAAGACAGCTCTTCCGTTAGAAGTAGCCAACTTGGATGAAGCGCAGTTGAGTCCAACGGCCCTCAAGGCTTACCAGAATCACCCGCAACTTACGATTGATGTGATCAAGATGAAGCGGGTTCCGCTTCCGGAGCGCATCACGAAGGCGATTTTACAGCACCACGAGCGCTGTGATGGATCCGGCTATCCCACGGGACTGAATGGGAGCCGTATATGCATGGAAGCAAAAGTCCTCTCCATAGCTGATGAGTTTGACTACCTCACCAGTCTGAAGCCGGGACAAACGAAGATGAGTCCTAAAAATGCCCTGGATCACATGATCAAGGAACATGGCTCTAACCCTGTGGCGATGAAGCTGGATGTGAATATTCTTGTGACTCTGAGAGAGGTCTTGATCGAAGGCAACATCACTAAGAAAGAAGATAAGAATGCAAAACAATCTCTCTTTTAGTTTCATCAAAGGGGACGGCTACGTGACGCTTCGTTTGGTGGGAAGCCTCGACGACGAACAGATCAAGCTCTACGAAGCAGGTCTGGCCCTTCAACTGACAGATCCCTATCCGCACTTCATCGTTAATTGTGAGCACCTCTCTTTTCTTTCTAAAGGATGGGTGAGAGCACTACTCAAACTCAAGGCAGACCTCAAAAGCTACAATAAAGAGATGCGCCTGATTCAAATTAAGCCACCGATTGTCACTCAGCTTAAAAAAGAGGGGATCGACTCTTCCTTCAAGTACGCAGCGGGACTGCGCGAGGCTTTAGTCGATCTGGGCCTTGTGACCAAGAAAATGCTCGACACCGATTTTATTAATCCTTTTCTCAACGCCACTTTGAACGTGCTCAAGGTGCAGGCAGGGATAGAGGCGAAGCCCGGGAAAGTTTTTGTTAAGACTGATGCGCAAAAAAGTGTCGGAGATATCTCCGGAGTGATTGGTCTTGTCAGTGATTCATTCAGCGGGTCCGTGAACATCACCTTTCCGGAAAAAGTCTTCTTGGAGATCGTCTCCGGGATGCTGGGTGAGACGTACACGGAGATGAGCCAGGATATCATCGACGCCGCCGGCGAGATCACCAATATGATCTTTGGCCAGGCGAAGGTCATCCTCAACGAGAAGGGCTACGGCATTAAAACCGCGATCCCCTCGGTCGTCTCTGGGAAAAACCATGCTCTCGAGACGCTTACCAAAGGTCCGATCGTGGTGGTGCCCTTTGAAAGTTCTAAAGGAAGTTTTTTTGTCGAAATCTGTTTGTCAGCATAGGAGTGTTTATGAATGATATGTTCCTCAAGTTCTCAGCCCCGTTCATCAAGTCGACGAAAAATACTTTTTCGACCATGATGTCGACCACCATCACCATGCACTCTCCGCAGATCAAGACGGATAACCAGGCCGGCGCCGATATCACGGCTCTGATAGGGATCAATGGCACGGTCAGTGCTAATGGGCAAGACAAGGAATTTCGGGGATTGCTTGCGTTGTGTTTTTCTAAAGCGATTTACCTCAAGCTCGCCTCTCGTATGTTGGGTGAGGACTACACCGATTTGGTGCCCGACATCGCTGATGCCGGCAGTGAAGTAGCGAACATCATCCTGGGTGGATCAAAGCAAGAGCTCTTAAACATGGGGATCAAACTCCAGCTGACTTCTCCCTCAACGATCCGCGGGACTGACCACGAGATCAGCTATCCCAAAGGTAGCACCACCATGCGTACCACCGTGACCTGTGACCTTGGGGATTTCTACCTCGATCTGTGTTACCAAGACGTAAAATTTTAAATGAGCACGCGACGCGAGACCAGTGTCCGCCGCTGTCCTCGCTGTCGCATTCATCAGCAGCACTGCTTCTGTGCGCATATTCTGCCTTTTACTATCCAGTCGAGGCTGTCTCTTATCGTGCACGTGAGGGAGTTAAAACTCACAAGTAACACGGCGTATTTCGTGCAGCAGATGCTGCCACAGAATAGTCATTTTGATATCCGTGGCCGCATGAATGAGCCACTGGATGCCACGACGATCACCCAGCGCTCTGGGCACCCACTCTTTTTGTATCCGGATGAAAACTCCAAGGTCCTGACTCCTGACTATGTGAAGTCTCTGCCCTCGAATATTCATCTCATCATCCCCGATGGCAGCTGGCACCAGGCGCGCAAGGTGCATCAGCGAGAGCCTGCCTTCCAGGGGATCCAAACGGTGCGCTTGAGCGATGATTTGCGAGGGGAGTATAAGCTTCGCAGCGCCCCGGATCCTCGCTTCCTGTCCACCTACGAGGCGATTGCCCATGCCCTAGGAGTCATCGAGGGTGAGGAGGTACGGGATCGTCTGATGGCATTTTTTAGAGTCTTCGTGAAATCCGTTTGGCATTCACGCCATAATTTTCATGGGAAATTAGAGCTTTAAGCTCCATAAGTGACCAGCGCTGTCGGTTTATTGAATTCTCTATTCTCCGATAGGAGATAGATGAATCAAAAGCTGCTTAAAATTAGTCAGATCTCCAAAAAATATAATGAGCGGATCATTCTCAAGGATCTGAGCTTTGAGATCACACCTGGCACATTCACCACACTCCTGGGGGCTAACGGCTCTGGCAAGAGTACGCTAATGCGTCTCATGGCGGGCTCCGAGTTTCCGGATTCGGGGGACGTGGAGTTTAAGGGCTACGCCACCAATGCTTGGGATTCACCCGTGAAGCGTGACGTTTTTTATATCAATGAAAACATCAACATCGAATCGAGTTTGAGCTGTGAAAAATTCGTGCAGCGCTTTCGAAACCTTTTCCCCAACTGGCACGAGAATTTTTTCCAGTCCATGATCAAAGACCGCCGGCTCGATCTTAAGAAAAACTACAACCAGTTCTCGCGTGGTCAGAAGATGCAGTTTAATCTCATGATCGCCCTGGCCGCCTCGCCGGAGCTCCTTCTCCTTGATGAGATCACTTCAGTCATGGACGTCTACGCTCGTCGCTATTTCCTGGGACTCTTGCATCGCTATTGCCAATCGGGAAAAACGGTGGTGATGACAACGAATATCATCTCGGAGCTGCAGTTTTACACGACCCATCTCCTGCTGATTCATAACTCAAAGTTGAAGCTGCAGGGTCCTTTAGAAGAAGTGGCCGGAGGGTTTGTGAAGCTGCGTTTCCCCCAGGGCTCAGACCACCCGCTCCTCAAACGAAGTGATCTCTTGTGGAGTGGCGTGAACGGAGATGGATCTGAGAATTTTCTCCTGGCCCGTGCAACGGCTGAGAGTCTCGAGATCCCAGGTGAGTACATCGATCGTCGAGAGCTCACACTCGAAGATATTTTTATTTTCCATTACTCTGATACAGGTGGTGAACTTGAAAACGCTGCTTGATTTATTCTTTAAACCCTATTTGATGTTCCTGTTGAAGTTCAATCTGATTGCGATTGCGGCGTTTGTCATCATCGTCGTCTCCGGGATCCAGGAAGTGATCACCATTGCTCCCTTCATGTATTTCTTTGGGCTTTACTCTACTTCTAATCGCCATCAGTTCAAGGACAATATCTCTTGGATGATGGCTTCGTTTAGCAAAAAGACCCTGATGGGCTACCACCTGCTGTCTCAAACCATGATCCTGGTTCTGCAAGTGGTGCTCTCTGGTGTGGTGACCGTCGGATTCCTTTCGAGTGTTATCTTCTTTATCCCCGAGGCCACAGATGTGATGCCCAAGGCGGTCGGTGTACTGACTTCTCCGGAAGTCCAAGATTCTCTGATCAACACGAAGAGCAGCTACTTCTCGCGCAAAGAAACTCTGGTGTCCTTGATTGCCTTCATCTTTTTTCTGATCACGATGTACTCTCCCATCTCCATGAAAGATTATCTGAAAAGTATGGAAGAGAAAAAATCTCAGAACAAAAATACCATCCGCTACATCAGCGCTGGCGTATTGTTTTTGGTGGCGACTCTCATCGGTGGAGAGGTGGATCTCAAAGATTACCTGCTTCTCATCCTCTCGAGCATCGTGGTCGGGGAGCTCTGTTACATCGCCTTCATCTACAATAAGGTTTTTATTCTTTTTCATCCACGCCACTACGCCAAAGCAGCCGTGCTCGCGAGCGTGTTCCTCGTCGCCTTCACCAGTTTGAACTACTCCAAGAGCCTGAGCTACTTCCAATCCGGAGTTTCGCAAGAAGGAAGACTTCAGGAGTTGATGTTCCTTGGGGTGCTGGCGCCCAAGCTCGATGCGAACTATTTTGAAACTGAATTCAAAGATTTAAAAAATGCTAAACTGCTGGTGCAGTTTTTACGTAACAAACGCTACAAGCATCTCATAGGCACGGAGCTCATCGCCGCTCACGTCCTCAAAGCCGATGACTTTGCGATCGCCGTGGATCTCCTCGG
>JAJTIF010000019.1 GCA_021299675.1 Pseudomonadota bacterium
CCTTCGGCTAAGAGAAGCGCTCCCCGCCGGGGACTGGTGACGTGGCCGAGTGGCTGAAGGCAACGGTTTGCTAAATCGTCATACCCGAAAGGGTATCCAGGGTTCGAATCCCTGCGTCACCGCCACCCAGCCTCACGACATCCCTGCATTTCCACGTGCTTCCGTCCTGTCGCGGGAAAGGCGCGGGCGGCCTTCCTTGAGAGCGACAGCGGCATCTCGAAATAGCTGGGCGCTTAATCCCAAGGTGACGTTCTCCCGAACTTAGGCGTGCGAGCAGACAACCGTTCGCCGTTGAGAACCGCCAGAATGCCCATCGGCAAATTAAGGAACCGAGTTTACTATATGAAAAAGAACAGAAATTTTAGAACGACAATAATTTGAACCTCTAGACTATCAAGCGTAGACAGCATGAAAAATTTGTGGCGTTCTCATCGCCATAAGCCCGTTTGGGAGGAATTCATGCGACGTTGGCTCTTATTGACGGCAGCAGTAGTCGTTGGAGCACCAATGGCTCCGGCCTTGGCCCAGAACTCCGTGGTGACGGCAAAGCCCAAGGATACATCGGATGTCAGTGAAGTCGTGGTCGTTGCGCGCCGACGCGAGGAGCGACTGCGCGATATCCCCGTCGCCGCCAGTGTCGTTGATGCGCAGCTCATAAGCGCCCGAGGAGGGGTCACCGACCCAGAGAAGCTCCTTCAGGGTATTCCAGGGGTCCGTTACGTTAATACGGTCTCTCCTACGACAGCGGAGACTTCAGTCCGAGCTTCAGGAACCAGTCGTGGGACTTTTGCCGAGTCCGCCATTGGCCTGTACCGCGACGGCGTCTACGTAGGCGGAGGTCTTCTGGGTGGCCGGAACTTCACTCGGGCTGATCTCTTCGACATTGATCGGGCTGAGGTGCTTCGGGGTACTCAGAGCGCGCTCTACGGGCGTAACGCTGTTGGAGGAGCGATAAATATCATCACCAAGAAGCCACAGTTTGAGAAGAGTGGCTTCCTTGACGCAAGATATGGTTTCAATAATCAGCAATACCAAGTCCAAGGTGTCTACAATACCGACGTGAATGAAAGAGTATCTATTCGGGTTGGTGCGCAAGTTTTCGATCAATCTTCGGGATTTTTCTATAATAAATCCAGAAATGAGTATTTCGACGTCGAAAAAGGTCACATCGCGCGTGCTCAGGTGAAATTCCAGGATGAGAATTTCAGCGTGAACGCGCTTTATGAGAACCAGGTCTCGAATTTGCCGGCGCTTAACTGGCAGCTGGTCATTCCGGCGGGTGGTTCATGGCCGCGTGGATATACCAGTGAGAAGAGTCAGTACAATTGGAACTCGCCGTCGTTGGCGAAGCAGCAAGTCAATAGTTTTATTGTAACTGCTGAGGCTTCGCTTGGAAGCGTGAGTTTTTTATCAACCAGCGCTTATCGCAATCGCCTCACTAAGAACGCATTTGATCAAGATAGTCTTGATAAGGTGACTTACGATTCCTTAAGGGCATCTGGTACGCTTACAGGGGTTATTGATTACAATACAGCACAAAGAAGCCAGGATGATGTGACAACGTACTATCAGGATATTCATGCAACAGGGAATTATTCAGAAAGCTTGAAATGGCTGATAGGGGGGGAGATTCTCCAGGTCAGGAACGATTATCAGCAAGATAATGCGCGGACTCCGACTACTGCAATTCCTTCGAGGGGGACCAGCTCACCTGCAGAGCAGGAAATCAACTCATATGCGGCCTATGGAACAATCGATTATAGGATTTCCAACGCATTTGGCGTCAGCGCCGAGATCCGCTACGCGAATGATGTGAAGGATTTCTATAGCGAGCGTTTCGACCTGACGACTGGACTCAGTGCAGGCTCCAGGTTTCGGATTAAGGGGTCTCGAGACTCTCAGAACGTCACCTACAATCTCACTGGTTCCTACCGCAATGGCGGATGGCTTGCTTATGCAAAGGTCGGTACAGCTTACCGGACTGGTGGCTTCAATCGCGATCTTGGTGATCCCCGCGCGCCCCGGCCTGTCACTCCCAGTTTTGGGGATGAATCTGCGCTGACCTACGAGGTCGGGGCCAAGGGTAATCTAGTGGGTAATGTGTACTTTGAGGGCGCGGCTTACCGAACAGAGACCGATGATCTCCTAGTCCAACTGGACAACGGTTGCAGCCTCGTGACCCCATCCTGCCCTGTCGCCGCCACCCCCTTCATGGTGAACGCAGGGGAAGGACGATCCTGGGGTGTGGAAGGCTTCGTGAACGTCCTGGCGCAGGTCGGAGATGGTCGGGCTAGGCTCAGCCTCGGCGTCTCCCGCCAAAGCGGGGAGGTTACCTCTGGGCCGTTCAAAGGCGCTAGCTTCCCGCAAGTACCGGACTGGGTGGCCTCTGCGACCCTGAACCATCGGGTCCCGGTGCGAGACGGGATAGATCTCGTCACCAACCTCGCGTACCGCGCACAATGGGGCGGAGTTCAGGAGATCGCTGGCACGCCGCGCCTTTGGGATTACCAACAGCTTGACGCTCGGTTGGCCCTGGATTTTGGTCATTGGGAGATCGCCGCTTTCGCTAACAATGCAACAAACTCCACTTACGTGAATTTTGGGAGTGCAACTGTGAGGCGCTGGAGCCAACCCCGCCTTTACGGGGTTCAAATGCGCTATCAATGGCGATAGGAGGAGGCCGACGGGACACCTTCTTCCCGATGTGATTTGGGACGCGGCTTTGGGACTGCCCGAGAGCTCTACAGACAAAGTTCGGACGGTTATCGCGGCTTCGCCGCGACGCGGGCGCCCCTCGAACTGGGAAGGCCGGGCTGCAGAGGTTCTTGACGCTGCTGCCCGTACACTCAACGCTGAGGGCTTGACGAACACGTCCCTTGACTCAGTCGCGAGATCCCTCCGGATAACCAAAAGTGCCCTCTACTACTATTTTGGGAGTAAAGAAGACCTCGTATTCAAATGCTACCTCAGATCATGTCAGTTAGCATGCGAGGCGGTCGAAGACGCCCTTCGACAACCGGGTACTGGACGGGAAAGGCTGGCGTATTATATTCGTCGCCTGATCTCCCCCTCTAATCCGCCCATCGCTTTTGTGGGCGAGATTGAGTTTCTTGAGGCTGGCCACAGGGATGAACTACGTGTTTTGGTGCACAGGCATCACCAGGCCCTAGTGGATCTCTTGAAATCGGGCGCCGCCGACGGGAGCCTTTCTGTTCTGAACTCGAACCTGCTGGTCTATGCCCTCAAGGGCGCGATGAACTGGATACCTGTCTGGCTGAAACCGGGAGGTACTCTCAGTCTGGAAGTGATCGCAGACGCCTTCGTGGATTTGTTCTTTTCGGGCCTTTCCCCCCTCGACCGTAAGGCCGATCGCGCTCATCTAGTTCCCGTAAGTTTCAGTTCGCCGCCACTGGCCTCACTTTTTGACAGGGAGCAGCAGTCGTCGCAAAGACGGGAGTTGTTGATTCGCCAATCGTCAGAGTTCTTTAATCGGAATGGATTCGACAACTGTACGCTTGATGATATCGCGCGCGGACTGGATGTTAGCCGTAGTGCCCTTTATCATTACGTCTCCTCCAAGGAGGAGTTATTGTATGCTAGTATCGTGAGATCCTTGAAGAACACTGAGGTCGTCGTCAATACCATTGTATCCGAGGGCGGCGATGGATTGACCCGTATCATCAGAACGATCTGTTCGGCTGCGGAACTACATGCCGGGCCCGCCGGGCCGATTGCGAACTATACCAGCCTAAAGTCGCTCAGTTTGGACCATGCAAGAGAAGTGCAGGTTCGATCGAAAAACATCCAGTCTCATCTTGCGTCGTTCTTCGATCTTGGAGTGGAAGATGGGAGTATTCGACCTGTTAACGTTCGTATTGCGCGACTTGCGTTGCTCGGTTCAATAAATCGATTGAATAAGTGGTGGCCCCAAGCTGTGCCAGCAGATACTTCTGATGTATCTGATAACTTAATCCACCTCTTCGTTGATGGGCTTTCTCCGAGGCGAGGCTGATTATCGTCGGATGCAGATGACTCCGGCGGGGGGCGGTGCGGTCAGC
>JAJTIF010000393.1 GCA_021299675.1 Pseudomonadota bacterium
ACATTGTGAGCAAACAGCAGGGCTTCCTTAATAACTGGTACATCTTTCATAACCCTTTCACCTTCATTGCCTTTTTTGTGTACTTCGTAGGCGCTCTTGCGGAAACCAACAGAGCACCATTTGATCTTCCTGAGGCTGAGTCAGAACTTGTGTCGGGTTACCACACAGAATACACAGGCATGCGATTTGGTTTCTTTGCCCTTGCGGAGTACATCGAAGTTTTTGTCGTCGCTGGAGTTGCGGTTGCGCTCTTCTTAGGTGGCTACAACCTTCCCTTCAACCTTAAATCAGACTTCCTACCCATCCAGCTCGTAGAGGTCAGCATATTTGTAGCAAAGGCACTTGCTCTTTATTATGTGGTCATTTGGGTTCGCTGGACTTTTCCGCGTCTTCGGGTTGATCAGTTGATGTCAATTTGCTGGAAGTATCTAACTCCGATTGCAATTTTCAATCTTGTTGGAAGCGCTATCTGGATTGTGGTGTTTAAAGGCCAATCCTTAACTCAATTAGTATTTGGTCATTAAGAGGTAACATGTTTTTAAATTTATTATTTTTGATGTCTGCCTTTTTAACCGTGGGAAGTGCCGTTTTGGTTTTAACCACCAAAAACATCATGCACTCGTGTGTTTTCTTGCTCGGATCATTGATTGGAGTGGCAGGGCTTTATGCCACACTGGACGCTGACTTTGTGGCAGCGACTCAGATTATGGTCTATGTCGGCGGTGTGGTTATTCTCATGCTTTTCGCCGTTATGCTCACCGGTGGAAAGGACTTTATCTCTAAGGCTCAAAATCTTCTTGGCCTCATTCCCACCATGGGAAATAAGTGGAGCTACTCGATAGGAATTTTGGTTTCCCTGGTTTTTGTTTTCACAAACATTCAATTGCTGAGCAGACTGGGCACCATGAGCACGTTGAAAAACAATGGTAGCTTCGGATCATCTATCAGAGAAATTGGACATCTTTTTGTTAAGGACCATATCTTAGCTTTTGAGCTCTCTTCAGTTTTACTGCTCGGTGCCCTCGTGGGAGCAGCTATTATCGCAAGACCTCATCGCCACCAAGGACACGATCATGATTAGTCTCGCAAGTTATCTTGTCATTAGTATGATTCTCTTTGCGATCGGAATTACGGTGATGATCGCTCGTAAAAATATCGTAGCCATCCTTTTGGGAATTGAACTCATTTTGAACGCAGCGGCCTTGAACTTTGTCGCTTACTCAAAATTTGTGACCCAGAACCTTGATGGTCATGTGTTTAGTCTATTTATTATTGTCATTGCTGCAGCGGAAGCAGCAGTTGGCCTCGCCATTGTCATTCGCTTCTTCCAGCTGAAAGAAACGATCCACATCGATGAAGCCACACAGTTGAGGAACTAGGGATATGGAATACACAATTGGATCGGTTGCCCCAATCTTCTTAGCGCCATTTACTGCGTTTGTTATAAACGCATTTGTGGGAAAAAAATTACCAAGACAAGGTGACTGGCTAAGCGTTCTCGCAATTTTTATCTCCTTCCTCTTTAGCTTTAGAATCTTTATGGATTTCGTGGGCGGCTCCTTTGCGACCGACTACTACATTCACAAAGTCTTCACTTGGTTTGATCTTTCATCCGGTAATCAAAACTTCAAAGTTGAAATGGGCATCTATATCGACCAGATGACCTCCATTATGCTCCTCATGGTGACCGGTGTTGCCACCATGATCCATCTCTTCTCCACTTGGTACATGCACGACGATGTCCGTTACGGAAAATTCTTCGTTTACCTATCGTTGTTCACCAGCGGGATGCTGGGCTTAGTGCTCTCAGACAACCTTCTTTCTCTGTTCATCTTCTGGGAGATCATGGGCTTTTGCTCATATTCCCTCATCGGCTTTTACTACGAAAAAGAAAAAGCTGGTGATGCTTCGATCAAAGCCTTCATGACCACACGTGTGGGTGATGTGTTCCTACTTTTGGGAATGGTTGCCATTTGGCAGGTCGTCGGAAACGTATCATTCGTTGATATTTATGCTGCAATTGCCGAAGGCAAGTTTGCTGGACAACAAGTGCTGGGCATCTCGCTGGCCACCTTTACTGCTTTCTGTGTTTTCATGGGAACGATTGGTAAGTCAGCCCAGTTTCCCCTTCAGGTCTGGTTGCCCGACGCGATGATGGGGCCCACCCCTTGTTCGGCTCTCATTCACGCTGCTACCATGGTGGCAGCCGGAGTTTATCTTTCTCTTCGCATGTACCCACTTATGGTAGCTGGTGACCTTACTCACTTTATTGCTCTTATCGGTGCGATTACTGCTTTTGGTGCAGCTACCATCGCTCTGGTGCAAACTGATCTCAAGGCGGTTCTGGCTTTCTCTACCATTTCACAACTAGGCTACATGGTTATGGGTGTTGGCGTTGGTTCTTATAATGCTGCTTTCATGCATGTTATTACACATGCTGTATTTAAGGCCTGCTTGTTCCTATCCGCTGGATCAATCATTCACTCCGTTCATGAACAGGAAATGCCAAAACTTGGCGGCTTACGTAAAAAACTTCCTTTTACATTCATTGCAATGATGGCTTGTACCTTGGCCATCGCAGGTGTCCCTTTCTTTGCGGGATTTGTTTCAAAAGATAGAATTTTGGGTGACGCCCTTTACTGGGGTCTCTTTTCTGGCCAATCCAAGGTTTGGGCCATTGTTCCAATTTTGGGTTTTGCGGGCGCATTCCTGACAGCGTTTTATATGTTCCGCATGATGTTCCTTATCTTTTTTGGCCAGCCACGGGATAAGCATCTCTATGATCACTGTCACCAGGAGCATATCGGGTTTAACAGCAACATCCCTCTCCTTATCCTCACTGTGTTTACCCTTGGTTTTTGGTACGCAGGCTCTCTGACGGGACAAAACATTGTTAAGGTTTTTGGAGCAAAGACGGAATGGTTCAAGATTCTGGTAGAAGCTCCAAAGGTTGAAAAATTTATCAATCACCCACGCGAAGAATTTGGTTTTGTGGACACGCGCCTCAAGACTGATCTTCCCGTTGCTGTTTATGAACACCAGTCGGGCTTTGTCGGTGTAAACCCAGAAAACGAACATGGGTTACACTCGGCTCACGTCATTGGTGCGATCGCCTCAATTTTTATTGCCCTATCCGGAATCTTCTTGGCCTATCTGATGTACGTAAAGAGATCGGTAAAGCCATTGGCAGAAAGCTTTAGGGGTTACACGACTACGCTTCAGAACAGATACTACTTTGATAATTTCTACGTAGGTCGAGTTATTCAAAAAGGACTCATCCCCTTTAATCGATTCTTGTCGTGGCTTGACTCAGGTGTTTATGACCGCTATGCCGTCGATGGTTGGGCTTCGGTAAACCGCTTTCTCTTTAGAATCTCTAAGTGGTTTGATGATGTCATCGTTGACTCCATTGGTGTTGACGGAACCGGTGTCGCTGTAAATTTAATGAATTTGATACTTAGAATTGTTCAGTCAGGAAAGATTCAGTTCTACTTCGTAGTTCTGATTGTTACCTTGGCTGGTTATGTTTGGACTTTTAAATTTTAATTTTTTGCTTACGAATTTTGCACTAGGAGAATAACGTGAACGGTCTTCTTAATTGGATACTTTGGTTCCCCGTCATTGGAATGATTGCTGTGCTAGTCATCCCCAAAGGTAATGACAACGCCATTAGATGGACATCGTTGGTGGCAACGGCGATTACTTTTATTCTGACCCTGGTGCTTTATGCAAATTTCGACGAAAGCGTTGCGGGCATGCAGCCTGACTTTTTGGTGAAAGTTCCATGGATTGAGCAATTTAACATTTTTTACAGCCTAGGGATTGATGGAATTTCATTGCCGATGACCATCCTTAACGGACTCCTCTTCTTCCTCTGCGTGATGTCGTCTTGGACTGTTGAGAAAAACGTAAAGGCTTACTTCGCACTCCTCCTCATGCTGCAGTCTACTGTGTTTGGTGTTTTCTTCTCACTCGATTTCTTCCTCTTCTACGTATATTGGGAAGTCATGCTCTTGCCGATGTTCTTTCTCATTGGTGTATGGGGCGGCGAAAACCGCGAATACGCAGCTGTTAAGTTCTTCTTGTATACCTTCTTCGGTTCTATCGTAATGCTTGTTGGTATCATCGCTCTCTATTATGCAACCGGCAAAGGCGTAGACTCCTTTAATATTCTCGCTATGCACGGAGGTAAATTCTCTGAGCTCACAGTAACCATCTTTGGCAACGTGTTCTCATTTGAAAAGCTCTTCTTCTGGGCCATGTTTTTGGGCTTTGCTATCAAGGTTCCAGTATTTCCATTCCACACATGGCTTCCTCATGCCCACGTTCAAGCCCCAACGGCAGTGTCTGTTATCCTCGCCGGTGTACTCTTGAAAATGGGTACCTATGGTTTCCTAAGAATTGCCTTCCCGATCTTTCCTGCTGCTTCAGTTCTCTACTCAGACATTATTGGAGCACTCGGTCTGATTTCTGTGATCTATGGCGCTCTCTGTGCGATGGCCCAAGATGATGTGAAAAAGCTTGTTGCCTACTCTTCAGTATCGCACATGGGTTTTGTTATGATGGGACTCGCTGCGATGACCGTTCAGGGTATGAATGGAGCTGTGTTGCAGATGTTTAACCACGGTACATCAACGGCCATGATGTTCTTGCTGATTGGGGTTCTCTATGAGCGCTCACATCACCGCTGGATTGTTAAGCCTGACGGCTCTAAAGGTTTTGGCGGTCTCTATACTCAAATGCCTCGTTACACTGTGATCTTCATCATCGGAATGTTCGCCTCTCTCGGTCTACCGGGTTTGTCTGGCTTTATTTCTGAAGCCCTAATTTTCCTCGGGATGTATGAGAAATTCACAACAATGACTGTGCTCGCTATCATCGGTCTCCTTATTGGTGCTGCTTATCTCTTGTGGATGTTTAAGCGCATGTTCTTTGGTGAGGTGAATCCTGAGGTTAGTGAATATGAAGACATGAACCTACGTGAAGTGGCTTACATGATCCCACTTTGTGTGGCTGTAATTGTGTTCGGAATCTTCCCGGCGCCGATCCTTAACGTGATGAAAGCATCTGTTGGTCAACTCGTAGACCTATTGGCTAAATACTAAGATTGAAGGGGGCCTTGTGCTCGAGATACTTAAAGCATCTTTGTCCGTATATCTACCTGAAGTCGTTTGCATTCTCTTGATGTGCTTTCTGCTCATTGCCGAATCAATGCACGAAAAAGAAGGCACAGACAGAATCAAGGTTTATGTCCTGGCGACTGCTGGCCTATTGTTGGCTGGAGTCTTTTTGGTTCTCAACCTAAGCTTGGCACCAACGGGAGCCTTCTATAATGCTGTTGTGATTGATTCGTTTGGCACTTTTGCCAAATTGATTATGGTAGCTGGAACAATTGGTACTATCTGGATGGCCCGCCAGTCTGGCGACATCTACACTACAATGAAGTCAGAGTTTGCGATCCTTGCAGTGGGAACATTGGTTGGTGGCATGCTCCTCGCTTCTGCTAATAACATGCTCACGCTTTATCTCGGAATCGAGACTCTTTCGATCTTGAGCTACGTTATGGCGACTCTGAAGAGAGAAAACTCAGCTTCAACAGAAGCTGGCATGAAGTATGCGCTTTATGGCGGCTTAACCGCCGGTGTGATGCTTTTTGGCATGAGCCACATATATGGGATGATGGGATCAATTCAATTTAGCGAAATCGTCGTCAAAATGGGAATGCTAAGTGGCGCAGATCAAGTCTTCATGATGGCATCATTTCTCATGTTCTTCGCTGGTATTGGCTATAAAGTAAGTGCCTTTCCATTCCATATGTGGAGCCCTGATGTTTATCAGGGATCACCAATTCCTGTCACGGCCTTCTTTGCGATTGTCCCTAAAATGGCAGGCCTTGCGGTCCTAATCCGTATCTCCCATTTATTCTTTAGCGAAGCTAATGGAATGTCCTCGGCCTGGATCGGCTTGCTCCACGTTGTGGCAGCACTCACTATGACCGTTGGTAATATCACGGCCATCGGGCAGGATTCAGTAAAGCGACTACTTGCATTTTCCTCAATCGGTCACGTCGGGATGATGATCATGGGTATCGTCGTGCTTGATGCCGTTGGTATCCGAGCTATTCTCTTTTACGGTGTGACCTATTTGTTCATGACCCTCGTGGTGTTTTGGGTAACTTCTGTGCTCAGTGATGCCTACGGTACAGATAGCCAGGCTGTGTTTAAGGGGCTCATTGGTCGCCACCCATCGATGGCCATAGCCATGATTATTGCACTCTTCTCACTCGCAGGACTTCCACCACTAAGTGGGTTTGTCGCGAAGTTTAATATCATTTCAGTTGTAGTCGAAAAAGGGTACTTCGGGCTGGCTTTCATCGCTGCCCTTAACTCTGTAATTGGATTGTATTATTATATGAAGCTTGCCAAGGAAATGGTCTTTTCTAAATCAGAAACAACCGGAGACGTACCAGGCTTTACTGACGGAGTTAGAGTGTCAATTGTAGCCCTCAGTGTTCCGATCGTATTGTATGGCATATTCTTTGGCGGTTTAATGACTGCCGCTGGAAACGCAGTTATCTTTCTAAAATAGAGGAATTGAATGGGAACTGAAATTATTGTTCTCATTCTACCCCTGGTTCTCATCTTAATTCCGTGTCTTTTTATGAAGCTAAAGCGGTTCTCAGACCTTACTACACGAAGGTCTGGGCCGCTCCTTTCAACAGAAGCCCTCGATCAACTGATTCTTCTCTTTGTTATCTACTTCATTCTTTTGCTGGTTCCCATTGCGGGGAAAATGGCAGGCGCCGTCGGTCAACCAGTCGCACTCTTCATTTTATTTCTTATCGTTGTTTCCTTAATGATCAGATTTAAGAAGCTTGGAAATGACTAGTTTACTTATCTATAGCTTCAGTTTTTTGGCGATGGTCTTAAGCATAAGCACAGTCGTTCATATTGTAAGGACCTCTCCCTTATTCTATTCTCACATAGGGCTGGCAAGGGTGAAGTGGCGGGATTGGCTCGCGGATCAAGTGCTGAGCCGCCTAGGCCTCGAGCGGGAATCATTCCTGGCCCGTTTCATGAAATTAGTATCAATCGTCAGTAAGTATGGCCTTGCCGCCTGGGCTTTCAAAAACCTAGAAAACCTGTCTTTGATATTTTGGATCCTTACTTGGGTCACACTTCTTATTGTTGAAATAATGCGGAAGTCAGCCCAGTTTCACATTCCGGCAAAATGGGAAAATGTATCACTTAAATTAGATAGCGAGCATTTTTGGCTTATTAATCTTATTTTACTGGGCGTGGTTGAGCTTCACATCGCCACACCAAGGCCCTACGGACTGGCATCGCTCATCATTTTTTACATAATGTTTTCTGGAGAATCTAAGAATACAATTCTGGCTGCGATCGAAGATATCGTTTCATCCCTACTTGGAATCGTCGCCTTCCTCTTTCTATTCAAGCTTACCCTTCAGTCAACAGGGGTGCTTGCTGCCATCTTGGCAGCGGTGGTTTGTGTAAGAGCGATTGTCAGGGCCATTCTTGGTCGGACTTGGATCAAGAGAAAGTTTTGGTGGATTGCACAGTTTTGCCTGATGACATCATTAATCATTAAATCACTGGAGGTAATGGGTGCTTGGACTCTATTTACTTCTTAATTTCTTAGCGCTGGCTGCACTCTTCACAAACCATCGGCTTGCATCGTTGATGTGTTTCTTCGGTTACACACTCATTAACATTTTTTTCTTGTTTCAAGCTGAACCCAGTGACCTCGATCCAACTTTTTTCGCCATTACGGCCCTAAGTACGCTCGCCGTTTTTACGGCCCTTACCTCACAATCGAGGGATCAGGTCCTAACCCATCAAAAAAAACGAGCCAGTATTCACCTGATCGCTTGGTCGATCTTAATTAGTCTATTCTTTGGGCACTGGTTGTTGACGATATCCTCCTCTCAAAAATCTACAATACCAGCACCAGATAAAATTTCCCTTGAGGGGGCTGAAACATTCATATTGTTGTCTATCATCGTGCTCTGGATGGTGGGGAAGGATTTGTATGATAGAAAGTAGCTTACTCCTTTTCCTGCCAACACTCTTCGCTCTGATCTGCCTGGCTTCTCGCCGTAACATCTACTGCCTATACATTTCCATCATGATTTGGCTTCAAAGCGTGGTGGTAACGTCTGCCCACAGAAGTATTTTTAAAGACGTTGATAGATATCAAATTACTTTTGTATGTCTTTTCATTCTCGTGCTGTGTTTCTCCATCATTCTTTCGATTCTCATTAAAAAGAGAAGGAGACTTCAAGAATGATGGCATTACTCTTACTGGGAGTCGTCTCTGCGATACTGCTGAGATCACAGGTTGTTTTCGAAAAGAAGGTCTATAACACACTAACTCTTTTTGTAAGTAACATCGTGGTCATCTCATTGCCATTCATATCGCTATTCTCCGGTCTTGATCTAGGTCAAGACTGGCGCGAGTATTTCTATTATATTTCCTATGCTCTGTTCTGTGTGATGCTGATCACCCTCTCGTTTGATTGGCACAAGAACTGGTCGCTTATTCTTTTGTGGCCCCTGCTGCCTTTCATCTACACAAGTAGCAGCTTAAGTCTTTGGTTATCACTTATTACCGGCGAGTTCCTGCTTCTGATGGCTTTCCTGGAGCATCCCTTTAAGTCGGACTACCACAAGCTGGCCATGCTACGTATTTTGGTCATTTTTCAATATTTTGTTTTTGACTACCTCTTTATAAACAACAGGGTTGCTTTCACTGCTCAGATCATGGCGGTATTTCTCATAATTCTTTATTCTCTTTCTCTCTTTGATCTTTCATCAAGAATCCGTCTCAAAAGACCTCAAATTCTCCTCTTCGTACTCACTTTCATACAATTTGGAGTGATGATGTTTGATAAGGTCGTCTTCGATGTCTTTGGCCTTAATTCCTGACAAGTTTAATTTAATCGATTTTTTAACAATCACGGCCACTTAGCGTTATAATAATAGAATGGAGAAATACCGTGTACGGCTCAAGACGGGACGTGTTGTTGGGCCCTTCCTAGAAAATCAAATCCTCGAAATGAGGGATAAGCAGATTATTTCTGGGCAAGAGGAGTGTCAGGTTTATCCAACAGGAGACTGGCTGCCAGTTAAAAATTTCAGTTTCTGGCAAAGTGGTTCTCAGAAAAATAATAGTGAAGCCACATTTGTCATTGATCTTACTCAACTTCAGAATGCACCTGTCACAGATGTCGAACCACAACAAAAAGTAAACGAGAAGCCCGCAGAGGGACTTGGGAGTATGTTAAGCGAAACACCCCCAGAAAACCCGAGAAGCAATAAGACTCAGTTTAGAGAGTTTGATTATAAAAATGCGATCGATGAGATCGACGAGATGCCCGAGCCCCCAAAGCCTGTAAAAAAAGCGGCACAGGCCCCCATAAAGCCATTAGAGAAATCGGAAAAAACGGTTATCAAAGTAATGCCGAAAGAAGAGGAAAATGAAAAAACAGTGGTGAGGTCAGTCACTGCAACCAAGAATAACGAAGAGTTCGATAAAACAACCGTCAGAACAGAAGCGATCAACTGGAAGAATGAACAAGAGGTTTTGCGACAAAAAAAGGAAGTCGAAAGGCAAAAAATTGAGGAGGAAAACAAGCTTCGAGAAGAAGAAGAGAAAAAAAACAAATTTAATCTTGATACGGACTCAACACAAGCCATCTCCCTATCTAGCCTGAAAGGAAAGCTTCACGAGGAAGCTGTTCGTGCTGAGCATGAGTTAGTCCAGATTGAAGAGATCGTACAAAGCAACAAAAGAAAACAACAAGAAAAGAAAGAAAGCGACGAGCTAAAAGAAGAAGAAGACGACAATCAAGCCGAAGAGGCTGAAAAGCAAAAAGAAAAAAAGAAAAAGATCTTTCTCGTTCTAGCGATTGTTGTGATTGTAGCATTTCTGTTTCCTGAGGAAAAAAAGGTCGAAAAGAAAGACGTCCAGTTTGTTCCCCTGGAGCCGGTCATTGAGTTTCCTGTTCCATTCGACCTAAGAGATGATCAGAAGCATAAGACATTTTTAGCTACCGGATATGAAAAATCTAAGTCTGGAACATACTCTGATCGTGTGGAAGCAGCCAAAGCATTTAGACTTGCCTATGAAAACAATTCGACTGATAAAAAAGCACTCACAAGAATGATCAGAACTTATAGTGAGTTATTGCCCCACTCTCTGACTTTTGAAAGAGATGGAGGCGTAGTGTTCAAGCTTATGCAGGCCAACCGTGTGCTCCAGGACGTTGATGCAGACATGGCGCTGGGGGCCGGTCTCTTTTATCGCTCCATAGAAAAGAAGGGAGCTGCTCACGAAGTTTTGGATAGGTTTGTGCGCTCTGGGGCCAACAATCCAACGCGAGAGTTGTTTGCTGAACTTCTTAATAGCCTAGTTGATCAAAACATCGAAGCGAAGGCTGATGACGTTGCAGCCTCGCTACTGAAAACGACCAATCGAGGAATTGAAGTGAACCTCGCCCTGGTAAACTACTATCGATATAAGAACTATCCAGAAAAAGCTAAAGCGGTGATCGAAGAAAGTCTTAAAGAAAAGCCTGATTCTGTCCCCTTGCTCATTGCCAAGGGGGAGTTCTATCTTGAAGACGTAAACATGAAAGGCCTCTCGGAGATTTTTAAAAAGATTAATGATTTAAAGTCCGAGAAATCAAAGCTCTATCATGGAAAGTTGCTTGAATTTAAGGGCTTCTTGCTGGCTTATCAAAACAAGCCCGCCGAAGCAGCACAGGCGTTCACGGAATCTCTTAAGTTTAATGACTCCGATACGCTACGCGACCGACTCACAAATATCCAAGGAATCGATCCTAACGCCAACGACGAAGCTTCAAAGTTAATCAAACAGGTTAAGGCGCGTGTTTTAACAAAAGAAGCAGCTGAGGATCTAAAAAATTATAACTTTGAAACAGCTCTGCTTAAGTCTCTTGAGGCTTATGGTCTTAAGTCTGGGTACTTAAAAGCTGACTTGGCGCTTGCCAGTTTACAGCTCAAGCTCGGCATGACCCAAGATGCACTCAAGACTCTTGAGGAGCTCCACAAGAAAACAGGCAATGAAAAGACGGTAAGCTTTGCATTGCTCAGGGCCTACATCGCCAACTACAAGTTTAACGACGCCAAACGCATGATCGCAATCATGGCAGCAAGTGAACTGCGAGACGACTGGCGATACTCTTCTTTGAACGCACTGATGTATGAGAAAATGGGAGATCTAAACCAGTCAATCTTGTGGCTACAGAAAGCCATCAATCAAAACCCGCTTGAGGACGAAAACTTGTTTGCGCTTGCTAAACTCTTCTTAAAGGCGAAGCGCTTGGGACAAGCTAAGAACAACTTATTCAAAGCGATGGAATTAAATCCCGATTATATTGAATACAAACTATCCTACGCTGCCATTATTTATGAAACAGATGGCGCAGATAAGGCCGTGGATTATCTATTTGGCCTTAGAAGCCAGTACCCAAATAACCCAGCGATCCTTGGTGAAATTGCTATCTACTACTATCGTGCAGGTAAAAACCAGCAGTTCCTCGACACCAAGTCTGATATCGAAAAACTTCCACGCAAAGACTCTCGGGTTTATCGTTTTCTGATTCGGGCAGCCATGATCGATGAAAAGTATGATGACGCCATTAGATACACTGACGAACTGTTAAAGCTAGAGCCCGGGGACCTCGAAGTCATGATGGAAACAGGCAAAATGCTCATGACTCTCAAGCGCTATAAGGAAGCAGCCGGATGGTTCGTTAAGGTTCGAGAGAGGTTACCTACCTATCCTCGGGTAGGTTTTTATAAGGCCAAAATTGAGCTCTATGTAAAAAATCCTGAACAGGCACTTGTTGATGTGCGCGAAGACATGAAAATGAACGGTGAATATGAAGAAGGTTTAAATCTCGCAGGAGATATTCTTTTTGATGCCGGCGAGTTTGTGGCTTCTGAGGCAGAGTATAAAAAAGCACTGAGACTTAGCTCCAGAAGCTATGGAGCCTTGCGAGGTCTCGCAGATGTCGCTGCCAAAAAAGGGCAATTAGATATTGCGCTAGATCTATATAAGAGGGCCCTCACCGAGATTAAAGAAATTCAGGAACCTTCGATACATAGAAAGATGGGCGATGTGTTGCGATTGACCGGACAGGGCAGGCTGGCCATCGAAAGCTATCAATTGTATCTTAAGCTCGAAGAAAATGCCCCGGACAAGTCCCAAGTAGAAGAGTATATTCGCATCCTGGAGTGATGAATGTTAGATATTAAAAAAATTGAGCAGCAACCTGAACTCTTTAAGAATTGTCTCACGAGTCGAAATTCTGATTCAGGATTAACTGATGAAGTTCTTCGACTTAATGGCCTCAGAAGGAATCTCACTACCTCTGTGGAAACGCAAAAGGCAGAAGCCAACAAGTTTTCTCGCGAAGTAGGTGAGCTTAAAAAAGCAAAGCAAGATGCTCAGCACCTGATGGATCAGGTGGCTAAGATAAAAGCAACCATGGCAAACGATGAGGCGGAGCTCGCAAAAGTTCAGACTCAGCTCGATTCCCTTCTTCTCACCATTCCAAATTTATTGGATGCCTCCGTTCCTGTGGGAAAAAGCGAGGAGGAAAATGTAGAGTATCATCGCTGGGGCAAGCCGAAAGATTTTAGCTTTAAGGTAAGCGACCACGCTGATGTGGGAGAGAAGCTGGGGATGCTTGATTTCGAAGCCGCAGCAAAAGTCACGGGAGCGCGCTTTGTGTTTCTCAAGGGTGACCTCGCTCGACTTGAGCGTGCCCTGATTAATTTCATGTTGGACTATCATTCCAACAAAGGTTTTGAAGAAATCCTGCCTCCCTTTATTGCTCATGAAAGAAGTTTGATCGGTACGGGGAATCTGCCAAAGTTTAAAGATCAGCTTTTTAAGCTTGAGGACACTGATTGGTACCTTATCCCAACCTCAGAGGTCACCGTCACCAACATCAGGCGCGACTCACTCATTGAGGAGGCGAGCTTTGCCTATAAGTACTCAGCCTACAGTCCCTGCTTCAGATCAGAAGCCGGCTCACACGGTCGAGATGTGAAGGGCTTGATTCGTATGCACCAATTCAACAAAGTTGAAATGGTCTGTATCACTTCACCAGAACTATCTGACCAAACCCATAAAGACATGATCAGATCGGCTTGTGAGATTCTTGAAAAACTTGAACTACCCTATCGTGCCGTTCAGCTTTGTTCTGGGGATTCTGGTTTTGCTTCGCAAAAAACAACAGATTTGGAAGTATGGCTTCCCAGTCAGCAAAAATACCGCGAGATATCATCAATATCGAATTGTGGAGACTTTCAGGCGCGCCGTGCCAATATTCGCTTTCGTAATTCACAAGGAAAGCTCGAATTTGCTCATACTCTAAATGGCTCAGGATTGGCCGTAGGAAGAACTTTGCTCGCAATCCTTGAAAACTATCAGCAGCAGGATGGAAGCGTGTTATTGCCGGCTGCTATACGTCCCTATATGGGTGGCAAAGAACGGCTTATTCCTCAAAAATAGGTTATTGCCAGCATTGAGGCCATCCCTTATATTTGTTTCTCGCTCGGAGGACTGGTCGAGTGGTTTAAGGCAACAGTTTTGAAAACTGTCGTGGGTTCACGCCCACCGGGGGTTCGAATCCCTCGTCCTCCGCCATATTTTTGTTATTTGTGACCTTTGGTTACTGGAGACGTGGGTGAGTGGCCTAAACCGCACCCTTGCTAAGGGTGCGGACCTTAATCGGTCCCGTGAGTTCGAATCTCACCGTCTCCGCCATTCTCTCTATTCTCAAGCATTGTTTTTGGATGAAAGTTAATAGAATAAAAAAGAAAAAAT
>JAJTIF010000152.1 GCA_021299675.1 Pseudomonadota bacterium
GGATGGTCCTTTGGGACAGGTACGGAATTCTTGGGTGAAAAAAAAACGGGGTTTGGGCATGGATAAAATTTTTGGTGAGAAATCGGGGTTGACCCTTTTTAGGTGATCACGAGCGGCCTTGCTCAGAGGAACGCACAATCTCTTGGGTCCAAGTTAGGAATGTGGATGGGGAGGTTGTTGAGCGTGAATCCTGCACACAGACCAAAGACGTGTCAGGAGGCTTGGGCCTGGTTGCAACAGTCGTAAGCAGTGTTCTTATTTCAACTCCACTTTTTTTTTGATACTCACTCGGTCTCAACTGGTATTCATTCGGTATTTGAAACAATAAAGTTTATTTTGTTAACTCTTGGACCAACTTAACAAGCGATTCAAAGGTGTTGCCAGGCTGCTGGGCCCAGCTACGGATCAATAAAAGAAACCGCAAGGTGTCTTCATTCATATTCAGGCGCCTCTTGGACAACACCCAACCCGTGAACGAAAACCCTCTCTCAACTTGACTGCTGCCACTCTGAAAGGCCAAATACATGGCAGCAACAGGACGGAGGATTTGAATTGCGGCGGCAGCCAAGGGAGGGTGGGTTACACCACCGTATTGGGGTGAACGATAAAAGACCAGTGGATCTTTCAACTTCGAAAACTTGGCAAGCTGATGTCGCAAAATGTGAAAATAAGAGGGCAGAATTTGAAGCACCTCTTTTTCTCCTTCAAACAAAGACAAGGCAGATGCTTCAATCTTAACAGGTTAAAACAAAAAACTAGCAAAGCCAAACCTCTTGCCAAGCCCTTTCCACCACTTCTTTCGGCACTTTAAACTCTTCCATCCTGCTGCTATAACGAGGATGAAACAAGGCCGCCTTAAGGTAATTAGAAGGGGATGTAAGATAATGGCCTATCCTTAACTTAAGTGAATCACGGGTCGCAGTTTTCAGCTCGGATAGCCATACAGGATCATCCTCGGTATCATTACAATGGGCGAGGAGCTTGTGAGTCCACTTAATGACCCGACTGCCGGTGGCCCCTCCTCCATCTTGGGACTTCTTCGAAATACGGTGAAAGACTTGTAAAAATTGCTCGAGTTGGCCAAGCCTGTCGAAAAATGGTTTATGGAGAAAGTTGGCAGGCTTCGAGGCACTAAGGTTCTCAGCAAGCTCGTTGAAGACGGAAACGTGATTTCGGACGATGGTACGAATAGCAGGCCTCACACGATTGACTCGCTTGACACAGTGGTACCTTCCCTCCCATCGGGTCTTGTTTATACTGAGTAGTTTCAACGGAGTAATTTCCTCAAAGGCGGCGGCAAGTACGCGGTGGGTGCGAATCTCATTGGTGATGGCAACCGCTCCAATAAGATCCTTCGAGGCAACTTTAGCTCCGCCACAACTCATTGGACCATCACCTAGACTATCATCCATAACATTTTTGAGCTGGTGGTTGAAGCACGCCATTTGATCGTTGGTATCTGTCAATTGGGCTCCGGCAAGGTGCACATTTGATCCCTGATCGGAAATATTTCCAGCATGGATAACGTCAGGGCAATCCCGTGTGTGGAATTGTATGACACGAGTCACCGCTGCAGCTATAGTGCTACTGAAAGCAGCACTATAAAAGGGGATAAGATCCAACGAAGCCGTCCAAAAGCAAAATGTATCGTCAGGAATAATCCCACACACGTCCAAAAGTAGGAAGTGCTGACCAGTGGGCGAAGTCCACAAGTCAAGCATGGTGACGAATGACCGGAGCTTTGCTAATGTAGCTTCGATGTGGCCTTCGATGGCTTTCACGAGAATAGGAAGACGACTCCAAATCGTGGAAATCTCGGACAATGATAGCCCACACTCTCGCTGAACTGTCTTCCAATGTGGGCTATCCAACGCGTTGGGAGGGATATTAGCACAGGCCATCCATAACAGTAGTGCAATTTCTTTCCGTTCTTTTGCACGGAGAAGTAGAGTGCCAGACCCTAAAACAATTTGTAAGTCAACAAAGGCTTTGTTATAGAAGTTTACCATCCACTGGAGCTTTTGAGAAAAGAGAATCCAAGGTTTTCTGCGATAAACCACGTCGAGGTTGATGTTTGCTCAAAAGGGTCATGAGAGTTTTTGCAGGATTTTCACCTTGTGACTCGGCATATTCCAGTGCATTCCACACGACCGGATGTTGATGCCGAGCATGCTTGACATAATTTGAAGTGTTATCGTGAGAGCTTGCTGCAATAAACTCTGCATGCTTACCATTGCAGAGCTCTAAAAGATTAATGCTGACAAAGCTAAATTATGTGTACCTGGGTAGTCGGAGAGAATACAACGGTAATATTCTTTGCCACCCAAGACTACAGGACCATGAAGGATATGCCACACTGGTGAGCGTGATTTCTTCGGTGTTGAAGCTCGTTTCACCACCTTTTTTCGAGACATCGCTTCTTTTCCCATCTCCTCATCAGATGAGGAGGAGCTTATCTCCAATGTTGGCTGACCCAAACGCTAATTTAAATTTAATGGGTGTGCCGGTTGCAGTGTACTTACTTCAACTTGCTTTTGTTGTCTCTTTTCCAAAACTTCATGGCCATTGGCAATATCCTGAAAGTGGCGAGAGTACGATTTAGCTTTCTTCTTTGCTGGAGAACCAGTTGGGCTAGTAGGGGGAGAGGACTTGGACCTCTGTCTCTTGCTCATGCTGACGTCGATACTCGGGAAAAAAATTTGGTATTCGAGAATCGGTCCCCTACCCGGAGTTATTCATTCAAGATAAGAACACTGCGTTACACCAGTCGTGGATTCAATTGCAGACCAGTACTTCTCTGCAGAGATACCTCGCAAGAATTTACAGCGCCCAA
>JAJTIF010000336.1 GCA_021299675.1 Pseudomonadota bacterium
CCTTCATCAAGAGCTACTCCGAGTCAGTTAAGCTGGTACAAAACTTTTGGAGCCGACTCTTTTCCAGCGTATTTTTCCGAATCTTTAACTTTGCCACCTTCGTGACGAACGATGCTGCCCTCTCCAGAAAATTACAGATCGAGTACGAAGCGACACTTCCCCAGTCCATTGATCCCAAGCAGATGAGCGTGGAAGACTCCGAACAGTTCTCCCTGGCCGCAAATCTGAGCTATGAGGCAGCCCGCACCCACAAGTGGACCGACAAGTCCTACCGGCAAGACGCAGAGAACTTCATGAACCGCTACACCTCGCTGCCCGCGAACCTTCGAGGGATGGTGAGAAACAAAGAGCTCCGGGCTCCGTTGCTGGTGACAACCAATATCCGGATGGTGGGAAGAGACCTAGAACACTTCAGTGCATTGGACCCTAAAACAGTCGCTCGAGAGTTTGAATATATTTGCCAGAAGAAAAGCTCCTGTGTAAATAAGCTGCAGGCTCCCTACTACTTATTTAAAAATAATCTTGGGACCTCAAAGAAGCGAGAATTGGTTCATCTCAAAGAACTGGTCAATCAGATCTTGATCGAGATGCATGACCTCCAGAGCTTCTACGTGCTGTTTGGAGAAGGAATTTTTATTCATGGAACATTTAGGGCTTATAGCTCAAGCGGCATTCTCTTCACAACCCAACACTCCCAGGGCCAGTTCAATGGGCTCGGGGTCATTGACACCTACCAACGTCTGCATGGAACCCGGCAGCCTGCGAGTGTGTGGGAATAATTATGTCTGTTGAAAAGGCAGTGGCCCTGCTGAAAGCCGGGGAAGTGATTGGCCTCCCCACTGAAACTGTCTATGGTTTAGCTGGGGACATCACTCAACCTCGTGCCCTAGAGCGGATCTTCAGTATAAAAGAGCGGCCCTTCTTTGATCCTCTCATCGTTCACGTCGACACCATTGAGAAAGCGAAGATTCTTTCACAAAACTGGACACCTCTGCATGAGGCCCTGGCGAAGCTCTGGCCCGGCCCCTTGACCATCATTACTGATAAAATTACCGCGATCAATCCGCTGATCACTTCATGTCTGGCACAAGTGGCCCTCCGCATGCCGCGGCATCCTCTCGCCCTCGCTGTCCTCTCTCACTTCCAGGGGCTGGCGGCTCCGAGTGCGAATAAATTTGGAAAAACCTCACCCACCATGGCCCAACATGTGCTGGATGAATTTCAGTCGAAGGTCTTTGTGCTTGATGGAGGATCTTGTGACGTGGGAATTGAATCGACTGTTGTCGCAGTTAAAAATCACCAAACCATCGAGATCTATCGGCCAGGATTTTTTAGTGCGAAGGATTTGAAAGCTCATCTGAGAAGCCTAGGCTTTGAGGTAGAAGTGCTCTACGCCGAAAGCCCCGTCGCTCCCGGACAGCTCAAACACCACTACATGCCTTCCATCCCTGTTATCGTCTCTGTGGGGTCAGATCTAGAAAACCTCATTTCTAAAGCAGAAACGAAGCTTGAAAAGAAACTCACAAATGTTGTGACGATGAAGCTGGGCTTTGATGCCCAAATCGCCGCACGAGTTTTCTACCAAAACCTGCGGGATCTCTCAAAGGAGCACGATGCGATTGCCATCATGCTGGAGCCACAACATTTTGAAGAAGACTGGGCAGGACTGCTGAACCGACTCAAGAAAGCCGCCAGCCTTTGGATTAGCTAATAAAGCGAAAAACACCCAAGCGCACGCAGAGATAAAGCGAAATCGTAAACACACTCACCGCATAGAAAAAGATCTTCAAGTTTCGGGCGAGCTTAATGTACTCACTGGTTCCAAGCTCCCCTTTCACTTCATGCTGATCGAGCGCGGCAATGACTCGTGACATGTTGTTGGAGCCAATCAGAAAGACCTCGCCACTCTTGGTTGTGAGAGCAATCAAAGCTTTAGGAGAAACAAGCCGATAACTCGCACAATCGGAGTAGGGCACCCAGACGTTCAGGAAAGGAATCCCCTTATTATACAGAATGCCTTGTTCGAAAAAAACCACTCCCCGAAAGAAGGCGTAGTACAAAAAGCTGGGCAGCACGAGGCTCGTGAGAGTGATGAATTCTACGGGGTATTTTAGATGAAACCGGATCACACCCAAGACACTGAAGTCCTGTGCCTCGAGGAATTTTAATTCTCCAAAGGTCGCCAGATAGAGGTCATGGTAGAAGAATAAAAAAAGCGCAAAGAGAAACCATTTTGCCGGAAAAAGCATGGATGTGCGGTAAATCTTTTTTCCACGCTTTAGCATACGAGATCTTTTATCTCCGGATGAATTCCCTGGGCCCAGCGAAGAATATCGATGACTTCTCTGGCACAGCCTTCGCCACTTTTCCTCTGGGTGATGTAATCAGCAATTTCTAAGACCTCCATCCCTGCACTCGGGACTGTCGCGCCGAAGCCCGCCGCTTTCAGAAGAGGTATGTCAAAGAGCTCATCGCCCATGTAAAGGACTTCATCGGCTTTCACATTATATTTTTTTAGCAGATCCAAAAAGGCTTCCGCTTTGTCTTCATTGCCGGAGTAGCAGAAATTTAACCCAAGCTGCTCCACACGCATCTTCACACTCACAGAATCTCCACCCGTGATCACGCCGACTTTTAGTCCGGCCTTCATGAGAAGCTTCATGCCGTAGCCGTCGTAGACATTAAAAGAGCGATTAAAGCCCACTTCTGCGCCGTCATAGTGGACCTTCGCATCAGTGAGGATTCCGTCGAGATCCAGCGCGACGACTTTAATTTTTTTGAGTTTCACAGCGTGCTTTGCACCCAGTGCTTTAAAATCAATCATCCGATGACCTCTTTGATTCGAAGGAGCTGCTGCACCACTGACTTGACTTGCTCGATGGGAAGGGCCGTTGCCGCATCGGACAGGGCCTTAGAAGGATCGGGGTGACATTCCATGAATACTCCGTCGGCACCCGCAGCCACCGCCGCGCGGGCGAGCGTCAGGATCTGTTCACGTTTGCCACCAGTCGCTGTTCCTAGTCCCCCTGGGCGCTGAACACAGTGAGTGGCATCGTGAACAGTTTTGACACCAAATGACTTCATGATTTGAAATGAGGCCATGTCCACCACGAGGTTATTATAACCAAATGAGCTTCCGCGCTCTGTGAGCAAGATTTGATCCTTGGAGAGGCCAGCTGCAACAGCTTTATCAACGATGTTTTTAGTTTCTTCTGGTGAGAGGAACTGCCCCTTCTTCACTTTAAGAACTCGCTTATGCTTCACACACGCCAGCGCCCCTTGATGGATCATATCTGTCTGGCGGCACAAGAAGGCGGGAACCTGAAGCACACTGACCACCTTGGCCACGGTTTCAGCCTGATCTGGTAGGTGAAAGTCGGTTAGGGTTGGGATCTTGAAGGTTTTAGACACTTCTTCCAGAATCTTCAGGCCCTCATCAATGCCTGGGCCTCGATAAGAAGTAAAAGACGAACGGTTGGCCTTATCAAAGCTCCCTTTGAAATGAAGATTAATCTTATCTTTGAAGGGAGCCAAATCCGTCACTAAGCGCTCAGCCATGCTCATCGCCAGATCGCGACTTTCAATCACGCAGGGGCCAGTGAATAAATCCATTTTCATTATGTCCTCACATTTTCTGCTGACGCCTTAAGAAAGCTCACGAAGAGCGGATGGGCAGCTGTTGGTTTTGATTTGA
>JAJTIF010000262.1 GCA_021299675.1 Pseudomonadota bacterium
GCGATCGACTTCGGTAGTGGTGTAGCGACAAGCCGAACGTTTGGTGGTGATGAAGAAGCGACCTTGAGCTAAAAGCCTAAAAGAATTGTTCGCCTCATCCCAGGAAAGCTCTCCACTGGTGAAAAGTTGATTTTCCTCACTAAATTTAAGTTTTACGAAAACAGTCAGTCCTAAATATTTATCTTTGATGATGCCGGCGTAGATCTTGTCGATGGTCACATAGAGGTAGGCGAAACCAGCTTTTTTTGACAACTCATAGTTAAAATCGACGCCGTAGGGATCGGCCTGATCTTTCTTCCACAGGCTCCCTTCGCAGGGTGAGCTTTTGAGCCGGTTCCAGAACTGGGCTTCCAGCTCGGATTTTTCTAGCTCTCGCAGATAGGTTTTAGAATTTTCAGACACGACACTCATGGTTTTATTATAAACCGATTCATAAAGAATTCCAGCGCTCAATTGTTCTTGAGCATTTACCCCTACTACTGCTGATTCTCTGCCCGAAAACTGGATTTTCCCTTAATATATCAACATGAAGTTAATCGTTGTAAAAATCGGCTCCTTGGGGGTCAGTCGCATGGAAGGAGGAGTGGATCAAACAAAGATTCAAACTCTCTGCTCTAACCTCGAAGCCCTCAAGGCCCAAGGCTATCGGCTCATTCTCGTGAGCTCCGGCGCCATCAATGCGGGTCGAGTGCAAATCCCAAAGCCCGTGGATAAAGATCGTACCCTTTCTTGGCAGCAGGCCTGTGCGGCAGCCGGGATGCCCATCCTCATGAACGCCTACACCAGTGCCCTAAAAAGCTTGAAACCTGCCCAGGTCCTTGTCACCCACGAAGACTTCAAAGAGCGCCAGCGCTTTCTCAACATCCGCAACACCCTATTTACGCTTTTAGAAAGTGACCACCTCCCCATCATCAACGAAAACGACACCGTCTCCACCCGAGAGATCACGGTGGGTGACAACGACCAGCTCGCCGCCATGGTGGCGGAAGCCATTGGTGCCCACATGCTGGTGCTCTTGACCGAAGCCGATGGACTCTTTGATCGCAACCCCACGGATCCCGAAGCGATACAATTGAAGAAAGTAAGCTTCGATGAAAAGTTTGAGTCCATCAAGTTCAGTCAGAAGACCAGCGCCGGGCGCGGGGGCATGCTGACCAAACTCCAGGCCGTACGTCGCTTGACCCCCCTGGGCCTCGATGTCGTGATCGCGACCTTTAATGTCCCAGACCCAGTCTCCCGCGCGCTTGCAGGTGCGGGCTCGCACTTTGAGGGAGACAAAAGATTCAAAATTAAGAACCGTCTGGCGTGGATCGCCAGTGTCGCCAAACCCAACTGCGCCATCGTGGTGGACGAGGGGGCGCGAGAGGCCCTGATGAAAGGCACCAACTCGCTACTGCCCATCGGAGTCAAAAAAGTGATCGGCGTGTTTAAGCGCGGAGACATCGTAACGGTTAAATGCCGCCAGCAGATCATCGCCAAAGGGATCGTGGAGTTTGACTCCAAAGAGTCACAAAAGATCGCCGGACTTAAATCCACGCAACTCACCGAGGTACTTAGTGATGTGCCAAGCCTGGTGGTGATCCACAAAGACAATCTTTTCTTAGTAAGGGCCTAAGCATGAATCTCGAAGAAAGACTGATCCAAACGAAAAAAGCCAGCCTGAGTTTGCAAAACCTCAAGGAAGAGACGCGCCAGCAGGCGCTCGCCGCACTGGCGACACAACTGCTGGCCCAGACACCTCGGATCATCGCTGAAAACAAAAAAGATCTCGCCCTGGCCCAAGAGCAGCAGCTCTCCCCCTCTCTCATCGATCGCTTAACTCTGACTGAAAAGTCCCTACAGGCGATGGCCCAGGCCATCGGCGAGATCTCTGCCTTCCCGCAAGTGGTCAACGTGATCGAGATTGAAAGCACTCGCAGCGATGGTCTCGTGATTCAAAAAGAGCGCATCCCCATCGGTGTCATTGCCATGATCTTTGAGTCCCGACCCAATGTGGTCATCGACTGTGCCGCACTGGCCATCAAGTCTGGCAACGCCATGGTGCTTAAGGGTGGCAAGGAAGCTCAGTTTTCTAACCGTGTCCTCTATGAAGTCGTGCAAGCGGCAGCCCAGGGTTTTTATGCACCAGAGGCGATTAGTTTGATCGAGACTCGCGAGGAAGTCGACGTGCTCTTAACCATGAATCGCTGGATCGATCTGGTGGTGCCGCGCGGAGGAGAAAAACTCATCCGCCATGTAAAGGCGAAGGCGACCATGCCCGTGGTGGCCCATGACCAGGGCCTGTGTCACATGTACCTGCACCACGATGCACTTGAGGCGATCAAGCTGGTCGTGAATGCCAAAGTACAAAGACCCGGGGTGTGCAATGCCCTAGAGACTCTACTGGTGCACGAGGACTACCCGCTCGATGCCTTCGAGGCCCTTGTGTCTGAACTCTTGCGCCTCAAAGTTGAGATTTACGCCTGTCCCCGGGTGCTGAAGATTTTCCCCCAACTCAAGGTGGCAGATGAAGCCTCGTGGTCGACGGAGTGGCTGGATTTAAAACTGAATCTCAAAATCGTCAAAGACCAGTTTGAGGCCATCGCGCATATCCAGCGCTTTGGCTCCCATCACACCGAAGCCGTCATCAGCCAGACACCAGCTGTGATAGAGGTATTTAAGTCCCAGATAGACGCTTCGTGTATAGTCATCAACGCCTCAACTCGCTTTAATGACGGGGGTCAACTACAACTGGGAGCAGAGCTGGGGATTTCGACCTCAAAGCTTCACGCCTACGGGCCCATGGGCGCCCGCGAGATGACCACCACCCGCTTCATTGTTAAAGGCTCAGGCCATATTAGAGGATAGAAGTTATGCCATCATTTGATCTCATTTCAAAAATCGACACCATGGAACTGCAGAACTGTCTTAATACGACAGAGAAAACCATTGCTGGCCGCTTTGACTTCAAGGGCTCCGAAGCGAAAGCGGATTGGAAAGAAAAAGAGAACATCATCGAGATCCGCGCTGAGGACGAGATGAAAGTCAAAGCCGTGCGTGACATCCTTTTGACCAATATGGGCAAGCGGGGAATTGGTGTGAAAGGTCTCGAGGAATCAAAGATTGAACCCACCGGCATGAAGCTGCAGAAGATGACCATCAAGCTTGTGAGCGGGATCGATAAGGACAAGGCGAAAGTCATCAACCGCCTCTTAAAGGAGAGCGGCTCGAAGGTGAAGTCCCAGTATATGGATCAGAAGTTTCGTTTGGAATCCAAAAGCATCGATGATCTGCAAGAAGCTTTTGCGCTTCTGCGGAAAAGTGACGAATTAAACATTGATCTCCAGATGGAGAATATGAAGAGGTAATATGAATCTACAAGAACGAATCAACAACGACATGAAAGAAGCCATGAAGGCGAAAGACACAGTGAGACTTTCGGCGATCCGGATGCTCAAGGCTGCCTTCATTCAAAACAATACCGCCGTCAAACCAACCGATGATCTCTCTGTGGTCATCTCTCATGTCAAGAAACTGCAGGACTCCTTACCGATGTTTCCCACGGGCTCTGATGCCTTCGTCCAGACGCTCAAAGAGATTGATGCCCTCAGACCTTACCTCCCCCAAGAGATGAGTGAAGCGGAAGTCAAAGCCCTGATCGATCAGATCAAAGCGGCCGGTGCCAAAGACATGGGAGCCATCATGAAAGAGTTGCAACCGCAGATCAAAGGACGCTTTGATGGCAAGAAGGCCAGTGACATGGTGAAGGCAGCGCTGGCTTAGATCCCAGAAGCCGGAAGACGCTCTTGGGCGAAGGAGTCTTCGGGCCCGGGAGCGAACTCAATCTGACTCTCCTCCCCCTCTGCCGAAATCAGGACTTCTCCTTGAGCGCTCAGCAGTGTCACGATTCCCTGTGAGCTGGTTCGCAGCAGCGTATGGCCCTTGTAACTCAAGGATTCAAAGCCCGTGAACGAGCGAGTGATCGGCAATTTGATCGATCGGACAACTTTAAAATTCTTATCCACCAAACGCAGGACTCCTTCTTCGTCGAAGGCCACCCACAAACCTGCTTGAGTGCGCACGGGGGCTGAACTCACGGGCCCCACTCCCAGCTGGGCCCGCTGGATACGGTGAGAGCTTATCTTATAGATCACTCCCTCACTATCTCCCACCCACAAAGAACGATCCACCAAGAGGGGTTTGCCCAGTTCTCGTTCGCTGCCCACGCTCCACTGATCCAGCAGCTTCAGTTCAAAATCCATCTGGTAGATCTGACCTGTGTTGCTGGTGACATAAAAACTCTTGTCTCCGAGTGCCCACTCCGCCTCTGACTCAAGGCCCGGTAAGTGCAGAATCTGCTGGGGCAGGAGTTGATCGTTGAGCTTGAGTACGGAGACTGATTCATGGCGGGAGGCGATCGCAAAGAGCGCCCCTTCGCGCCAGCGCAAGTGCTGTACCCAGGTGGGCATCTTAAGCAGGTAGGTGCCGAGCATTTCTCCCTGGTGATTAAACTTTAAGATCCTTCCATCGTGCGTCCCTACGAAAAGATGCTCAGGGCTTATTGTCCAGACACTCTCCTGGCTCACGCTCGCCGAGAGCGCCAGCGCGTCGCGAGTGGGCACCGTGAGTTCCGTTAAAAGCTTTTGATCCTGCGTAAAGAAGCGCACCACACCCGAAGACTTCGAGAGCGAACTGCCTGAACAGAGTTGAAAGAAACCTTGTGAACTAAGATTTATAAACGAACTACATGTGGATTTGGCTGAGGCTGGCGCGCGCACGATCCACTTGGCCGGCAAGGGAGCCAGGGCCATCTTCTCAGGCACAGTGGAGCAGGAGATCAACCCCAGAGCACATAAAACTAATAAGTGAAAGCTTAGCCACCTCATGGTAAGCTTATCGACCTCAATAAAAGATAATGAAGGAAGAAATCAGTCATGCTTGCAAAAGAAGAGTCTCTTGGTCAGGGTTTTAACCTCACCCACTACCTGAAGGCCCGGCAAGTGGCGATCGGGCTGACCCGCCAGTTCGCCTACTCCCTTCAAGTGGGAGTGCGCGAGAGTGAGGCCCATCAGCAACTGCAACTTCTGATGGAACAGGAGGGCATTGAGAAACTATGGCATCCCACCAAGATCCGTTTCGGGCGCAACACCCTGTGCAGCTTTCGGGACCCGAGCTTTGAAGACGAAAAGCTCGCCATGGGAGATATCTTCTACCTAGATATTGGACCGGTTATTCTGGGACACGAAGCCGACTACGGAGAAAGTTTCATCCAAGGCTCCGCTCCCGATGCTCTGGTGCTGGCCTCGCGGGATTTATTTAAGAGCAGTGAAAAAAAATGGCTCGAAGATGGACTCACCGGCAAGGAGCTCTATCAGTATGCTCAAAATGAAGCACGCCTGATGGGCTTTGAACTTGAAATGCGCTCTAGTGGTCATCGGCTGGGAGACTTTCCCCATGCGATCCACCACAAAGGAAAACTCTTGGATTGGCGCCAGACGCCTCATCGAGGAGTCTGGATTCTGGAGATTCATTTAGTGGATAAAACCAGAGAGCGGGCGGCGTTTTTTGAAGATATTCTGGGCCTCGAGTCACTCACCGTTCAAGGCGTCTAGCCTATCTCTTCGCTCGTGCTTTGGCGCTGGCCCGGCGTTGATAAAGATAGGGCACAGTGAGGTTGACCAGCATCAGGGCCGAAAGAATCGCAAATAAAACTGTCTCGTGAGCGAACATAGATAACTCCTTTATCTCTTGCTGATCCATCAGCCGGTGGTTGATAAAAATGGTTCATCCTTGAACCAGACAGTGAATATCCTTATTCCTCTGTCTCTCTTTCCCTGAGTGGGCTTAAGAGGCTCGTTAACTAAGACATCCTGTCTCTAGAGCATCACTCGTCCTGAGTGATTCTCAGCGTCCTCAGGGAATGGTTTTGCAGCTTCCGTGCCAAGTCTTAAGTAGCTAAAAAGCCATCCTGCCCCTTGAGAGTGGGGCCTGTCTGCTACCGATGAGGGCCAAAATAATGGGGCCAAACTTTCTAGGGCGCAGATAACTCCGAGTAAATTGATAGGATGAAGTTTGGCCTGAAAAATGCTTACACCTGCTTGTCACCTGAAATGGCCCGTGTCACCATTTCATAGTGAGCTCAGTATGAACTCTAAATCACCAGGAGGGTGCCCATGAATAAACCACACTATTATTTAATGAAAAATAAGAAGATCCTTCGTCTCGAGGCGGATCAAAAGTGGGATCAGCTCTCTTACCTTATTCGCACACAAATTTTTGACCAGAAAAAAACCATGAACCAAGAAGAGGCCAACTGGCGGGTAGCCATTTTCCGTGATGAGATCATGGAGATGGACGAGTACGTCGACTATCTCAACTCTCCTCAGGCTGCCATCGATGCCGAGGCATGGGCGGAAGCTGTCTAGCCACAATTTTCAGGCAAACCTGCTTAAACTCGAGGGGATGGCCAAGGCTATCCCCTTGTATTTTTATGGCTAAAATATATCTCGTATTATGCCGTTATGGCGCCATCCTTGAAATCCAAAAAAACTGAGACCATTGAGATAGAGGACTATCTGCCCACGGTGCAGTACTGGGCCCGCCACTACTCACAGCATACCCATCAGGTGCTCGACTACGATGACCTGGTCGTGGTGGGGCTGATGGGACTGATGGATGCCGCTCAAAAGTTCAATCGCAAAAAAGATGTGCTGTTTAAAACCTACGCCGAGTTCCGCATCCGCGGTGAGATCATCGACGAGCTCAGACGCCAAGACTGGATGAGCCGCAGTGAGCGCAAGAAACAAAAAATTTTCAGAACCAACAAACACAAACTGCAACAAGACCTAGGCCGCGAACCTACTCGGGTAGAGATGGCGAAGATCCTGCCCTTCAAACCTCGCGAAATCGACCGTATCCAGCAATATGAAACGAACGATACCTTGCGAGCCTACCAGGAAGGAGATCTCACTCAAGAAGGCAAGCTCCATGACCTTGTCGCCGAGACGATAGAAAACAAAGATGAGGTCTACGAGCTCCTCTGCTCTTTGCCCGATGTGCATCGAAGTGTGATGGAGATGCGCTACTTTCAGGACGCGAGCCTGAGTGAGATTGCCGAAGCCATTCACCTGTCTGAAGGTCGTGTCTCACAGATTCACTCTGAGTCGCTGGATCTCTTGCGAGCGGAACTTAAAGGACTAAAGGTCGCTTGAGGCGGGCTTGCGGGTCTTACCCAAAAACATCTCCTCCACTTTCGGATCAAGTCCCTGACTTAAGAGAGCCCCGAATTGCTTAGAGTCATTTTTCTTATACCACGCCAGCGTCTGCATTTGCTCAAGCTCACTGAGCTGAGAGAAGTCTACAACATCTCGGGGCTTCCAATTAGAAGAGGAAACCTCTTTGCCGAACGATCTCACCACCCAGAACGCCGAGGCCTGATTCTTTTTATGCAGCTCCATAAACAACTGATTAAGATGATTCCAGATTTCTGCTTTTGCCAGCAGGGCACTCTTCTCTGCTCCCAGTGCGCCGAGGAGATCCACGGCGATCGCAAAGTCATCGGCTTTGAGGACGTGAGCGGCGATGAGCTCCGTGCCTATGAGATGCTTGTAGCGTTTGTTACGTAAAAACTGCACCAGCAGTTTAGCATTTTTTAAATCTTTGAATTCA
>JAJTIF010000376.1 GCA_021299675.1 Pseudomonadota bacterium
AGCCATCTTTACTGTGAAAGCTGAAAAGCTCGACCCAGATGAACTGACCATGGAACTCATTGATCATGGCTGCGAAGACATCGAGCTGGAAGACAGCTATCTCACGATCAAAGGCGCAGTTGAGTCTTACGGAGATCTCCATAAAAAACTTGAAAGCATGAACATCAAAGCCGAGGAATCGGGCCTTGAGCGTTTGCCGCTGAACACGAAAGAAGTCACGAATAAAGAAAACTACGACAAGATCCTCAAGCTTATCGACGTGCTCGAAGAAGACGATGACGTGCAGAAGGTCTATCACAATATGGAATTCAACGAGAATTTCTAAAAGGTCATTGTGGCAGTATTAGGTATTACCCTTTCTCTCTTGGGATTGATGTATTTTGCGTACCGAGGGATGAATGTCCTTTTGCTCGCTCCATTAATGGCCCTTTTCGCGACCCTCTGGCACACCGACACTCCCCTGCTCGCCACGATCACACAAGTTTACATGCCGGCGCTGGGTGGCTACGTCGTTAAGTATCTGCCAATTTTTCTCTTGGGATCGCTCTTTGGAAAACTCATGAGCAGCAGTGGAGCAGCCGAGTCGATCGCACAAAAAGTTTCAAGCACTCTGGGAAGTCGTCATGCTATTCTAGCGGTGATCATGAGCTGCGCGATTCTCACTTACGGCGGGGTCTCACTCTTTGTCGTGGCTTTTTGCATGGAACCTCTAGCGCGCTCCCTCTTTAAGGAAGCCAATTTTTCTCAGCGCTATATCCCCGGTGCCATCGCCGCGGGTGCCTTCACCTTCACCATGACCGCGCTTCCGGGAACACCCAGCATTCAAAACGCTATTCCCATGCCCTATTTTGGAACTGATGCTTTTGCGGCACCTATTTTGGGTATCATCGGTGGACTCGTGATGGGAGGCCTGGGCCTGTGGTGGCTCAAGCGCCGCACAGTCAAAGGCCAGTCCAAGGGTCTGGTGTTTGAGCAAAGCAGTGAGAGTCAGAATAAAAATAACAAAACTCTCCCGGGCTTTCTTTTGTCCATCACACCCCTTCTCGTGGTGTTTGTGCTCAACTTTATTTTCTCACGCTACCTCTTCCCGGCACTGGATGCGAGTTACCTTTCGACCTCTCTCTATGGGAACACGAGCTTGGATAAAGTCATAGGAACCTGGGCGCTCGTGGCTGCCCTGGCCATTGGTGTTGTGGCGCTTCTAGCTCTGCACTTTAAGCATCTTGAAAACCCCATGGAAAAAATCAACCAAGGCACACTGGATTGCATGCTGCCCCTCTTCAACACCGCCAGTGAAGTGGGCTACGGACAGGTGATTGCCACGTTGAGCTCGTTTGTGGTGATCAAGGGATTAATCTTGGGACTCTTTCCCTCGAACCCGCTTATTTCAGAAGCTGTCGCTGTGAATGTCCTCGCAGGGATCACTGGTTCTGCTTCAGGAGGACTCTCCATCGCTCTTGAAGCCTTGGGTGCGAGTTACCTTGAAATGGCCAACTCCATGGGCATCAGCCCTGAACTTCTCCACCGTGTGGCCAGTATGAGCTGCGGCGGCTTTGATACTCTCCCCCACAATGGAGCAGTCATTACACTGCTCGCGATCTGTAAGTCTGACCATAAACGTTCATACTTCGATATTTTTATGGTTGCTGTGACTTTCCCTGTGGTCGCCACGGCCGTGGTCATCACACTAGGAAGTCTTTTTGGCAGTTTCTAAAGCCCCATGCCCCAACCACCGGAGATGTTAAAAGCTTCGCCGGTGATGGTATTGGCGTTAGGTCCCACAAGAAACTCTACAAAGCCGGCCACCTGATCCACTGAGGTCAGAGCTTTCACGTGCTGGTCTTTAAGAAAAATATTCTTGAGCACACTCTCTTCATCCAGGTTATTGAGCTTCATCTGGCTGGCAATTTGATCCCGCATCAGCGGCGTGTCCACGAAGCCTGGGCAGATGGTGTTGACGGTGATGTTATGAGGGGCGCCTTCGATAGCCGCGACTTTGGCCAGACCCAGGACTCCGTGCTTGGCTGCCACGTAGGCTGACTTATAGGGACTAGCGAGTTTGCCGTGGACGGAGCTGATATTGATGATGCGACCGCGGCCATTATTTTTCATCCCACCCCAGGAGTTCTGTGTGCACAGGAATGATCCCGTGAGCATGACACCAATGAGCTGCTGCCATTTCTCGAAGGGATACTCCTCAATCGGTGCCATAAACTGCAGACCACAGTTATTAACGAGCACTTCCAGTGGACCAAACTTCTGTGCCACTTCCGCAAAGGCTGCTTTCACTTTATGAGGATCGGAGACGTCACAAGCGATGAAGGGCAGAGAGCTTTCAACAGGAGCCTTAATGTCGAAATTAATGGCTTCATAGCCCAGGGTTTGCAGTTTCTTAGCGATCGCAAGACCAATCCCACTTGAAGCTCCAGTGACAACAGCAACTTTTTTCATTTTATCTCCTATCTCTCATCAATTTGAAATTCACGGTCAGCACTCGCCGCCACCTTGGTCACACTAAACTTCACGCGACCAATCTCCCGCCCGTCGTTGGTCTCCACCAGCACGCGCCAGTCACCCTCAACGTAATTTGATTTGAACGCGTGTCCTCGATAACCTCCCTCGCGACCCCCGGAGATTTTCATAGGGATTTTATCCGAGGTCATCCACCCCTGCGAAGGCGTGTAGAGTTGCCAGTGGAGCACCACCTGATCGGAGAATCTGGCCGGGGAGTAAATGCGAGCAAAGACATGGATGCGATCGTTGGGCTGGGACTGGAAATCTTCGTCGGCGTTTTGCCAGAACTTCCACCATGAGCGCTCATGGAAGAGCTGATAGTTGCCATTAGATTTTTCTATCTTGTGATAGATCCCAATCTCCTCGACGGCCAATGGCACCGGAGGGATCCAACCGAGGATATATAAGACGAGAAAGGATCCCAGCACCACACCCGCCGGAGCTAAGATTCTTTTTTCCAGTCGGGCCTCGGGTGAGACACGCTTTTTTAAAAGGTACCAAAAGCCGGCGATGATCCCGGCGGTTAATAAGAGAGCACAGAAAAAAGGGAAAAAACCAATGAATCCAAATACCACCGGGCTCAAGGTGGTCATGAAGCATAAGAGCGTAAGAATAAAAAGCGAGAACTTAGTATCCACGCCGAGAGATTGCACAAACTTTAATTCGTTCAGCACCATGACCAGCATCAGCACTAAAACAAAAAGGATCCCGACAAAAGCAGAAGCTGATTTAAGAAAGAAGAGCGAGTAAATACTGAGCAGACTCCCTAGTAAGAAGTGAGTGATGAAGCTTCGTGACTCCCACATCTTAAGCATGGAGGCAGGGATGCGCATGACTTTTGATTCGACTAAAAACTCACTAGCAAAGAGTGAGAGAAGGATCAAAAGATAGAGTGACTGTTGGATGATACCGAAGGAGTCATCGACACTTGAAAGCGTGAATACATCAAAAATAAAACCCGCTAGGAAAAAGCCCAGGTCCACTTTGGTCTCATTCTGCGAATAATACTTGAGGGCTCTCTCTTTAATTAGCTCAGGCGCCATAGGGTCGTCACTTTGGTCATCACAAACATGGATAGGAGCCCCATCATAATCCATGCCACGTAATAGGAAAAGCTCTCATGCGGTGAGCCCACACTAAGCCCCACTTTTGAGATCATCAAAAGACCAAAGAGAACAATAAAAACACTGGAAAGGATAAAGGATTGATTGCGCTTAAGCCAAAAAGCCTCTTCACGCCGCATAACTGACAGACTCATCAGAGTGGAGAAGCCAAAAAACACCAGACCACAGAAACTCCCACAGGCCAGGTCTCCGTATCGCATCACCCAAGCCGAGATCCCGTGACCGCCCCCCAGAGGACCGATACCGAACTGGGGGCAAACCAAAAGTGTGGCCGCTGCCCCCAAAAGCTGGAGCACAAAAAAACGATAGAGGGTTGGCCTGGGGGCGAGCTCAATTTTGGCAAACTCTCTCAAATCAATCTTACTCATAGAGAACCTCGCATCGCCCTGAGCAGTCGGCTCATTTTCTGGCGCAGACCCACTTCACTCGTGCTGTACTC